>CADBSW010000122.1 GCA_902797505.1 uncultured Prevotellaceae bacterium
CCGTTATTAACTGTTAACAAAACAGGCCTCAATCCCAGTGTTTATGCAGGTTCTGCTCTCTTGCAGTCTTTCCCATATTACGCCCATATATGATATTCTTTCTCAAAGGTTATGTGTAAACCGTTAAATCGGTTAACAATTCAGCGACGATTTAGGTGGAAGAAGGTGAAGAAAGTGGAATTCGTAGTGGTAAAATGCTGGTTTGTATGTGTTTAATCAAAGAAGACAGCTTTATCATTCTATCCATTCGTCGAGGTGCTTTTCAAAATAATAGGCAAAAAAAGGGATGAGCTATCGCCCATCCCCGAAATCGTTGTTCCAGTTTTCGTCTACTGTGTCATCTTATTAACCAATTACTAACCAAACTATAACCAAATTACTAATCTAAAACAAACCATTTTAACCAATCATATTATGAAAAAACTACTTCTTTTCTTTATTTTGATACCTGTGGGTATACCGGACTGATAAACAACAAGAACTTGAATGTACTCTTCAGTGCGTTCTTAACTGCCTTCAAAACCTTCTCTTTTGCTACCGCGCCGTTGTACTCTGCAACTGCCATCGGTGTAATCTCCATTGTCTTCATAATCTTATTTATTTAATATGTTAATACTTTGTTTATTTCTGAACTTCGAACCTGTTGTTCTCTGTTTCTGTTGCAAAGATATAGCGGTTTTTGTTAGCAGCAATGGATTTCCATGAATTCCTCCGAAGTTATATAAGACAGTCGGGTGCATGATGGACAAATGCGGGAAAACACCTGCAAAACTGTCCATTACCCTGGAAAAAACTTTTATTTATGAAGTTATCCATGATGATGTTGGGAGGAATCTGTTGGACGTTAAGAAAAATCTTCGTATTTTTGCAAACGAACAAAACATAGTCGTCTTATGAAGAATCTAACCAGATATTTCCTGCTCGTATCGATGATGCTCATGCCCATGGCGCCATCGGTCAGGGCCGTGCAGAATCATGATGCCGTTACTATTATAAATAAGGTGGAGAAACAGTCGGGGCGAAGGGTGCTCTTCATCGGCGATTCGGTTACCGATGGTGGATGGGGTCGCAGCGGGGGTATGATGACACCCTCGGAGAAGCGCAACCAGCATGATCAGAACCACCTCTTCGGACATGGGTATATGGAGATGTGCGCCGCCCATTTCATGAGTATCTATCCCGAGCGCGACTATGTCTTCATGAACCGCGGCATCTCCGGAAATACCCTGTACGACATGCAGCGGCGGTGGCAACAGGATGCCCTGAACCTGCAGCCTGATATCGTGAGCATCCTCGTGGGGATCAACGATGCCGACCGTTTTGTGCGGGATACCACGCAGTCGGCACCCAACTACATCCAGTGGGAACAGACTTACCGTCAGTTGATTGCGCAGTTGAGGGCCGTCAATCCGCAGGTGGAAATCGTCTTAGGAACACCCTTCGTGGCAAAGGTGGGACGTGTCGGCAACGATACCAATTACCCGCAACTCGCTTCGATCGTTGAACGACTGGCAGAGATCGTCAGACGAATAGCGGCCGATGAGCATACCCTGCTGATAGAATATGACAAGCTGTTCGCCCAACTGCAGGGCATCGCCCCACGGGCAGACTACTGGATATGGGATGGTATTCACCCCACAACCGCGGGACATCGTCGGATGGCCGACCTGTGGATCCAACAAACCGGGCACACGCTATTTTGATTCCCTGATATGAAAGTCTTGAAAATGGCGTAACGACATCGGACTTTTTGCCGATGCGCTCTTAAGTTTTATGCGATGAAAGTCAAATATCGATGAGACAATCTCTTGACTTTCATCGCAGATTGCTTTTTGGAACCATCATTTAGCACTCCCAAAAGATATTTTTATAGCTTCGCGAGGTGGAAGATGTATATTTTAGCATTGTCCATTGTGATTGCAGAACAAGCAAAACAAGTTGTTTTACCTTTGAAAAGTGTATCACAGCAATCCGTTTTAGTACCTTTTCCTGAACCAAAACAAGTTGTTTTGGTATGGATTTGGTGATAAAATCCCATGGGAAAAGTCACTTTATCTAAAGCAATATAAGTTGTTTTGGTCTTATGAAGGCATATGAAGGCAAATAATTTGCCTTCATATGCGTAACACAATGATTATTAATGTATTACAGTAATTATGAAGGCAAACATGAAAACATCATTCTATGAAGCTGTTGTTAGCACACGCCCCTGCCTTTAATCTGATGCCCTTATGGGGCTCTGGACTATGCCCCTCATCGCGGACTTGATCCGCAATCTGCACCGAATAAACACGCAGGAGATCCCGGCTCGGTGGCCGGGATGAGGGAGGGCTTGCTGTGGAGGTCTGCGTAGTGGCCCATTTCAAACATGACTTCGTCCTTACCAGCGAAACTTTTATTGGTGTTACAGATCCTTTAACAGAATCAATAAATTTTAACGCTTTTATTAATAACATAGAGGAAATTATATCCTTGATGGGCGTACTATAGACAATCCTCTTTGATGTTTTACAATTTGGTTATCAAAAACTTATCCGATTTTGTATCGACGAAATTCAAATAGTGGCGAGATATTAAGGTATTTTTCACATTTGAACAGTATTTCGTACAAATTATGAGGAAAGTGCCTAGTGGTCAGGTGTTTGTAAATACTCATCACCTTGGGGATAGGTGTAAGAAGCGGCCCTGTCCCCGCCACTGGAGAATAAAACACCGTTTATGCGGATTCGAAATCCCTTGTCTCTTATACGGGAGAATCATAAATATACAGGCATATTTAAAGCAGGTTTGATATAAACGAAATGAATTGGTATACAATTTCAGACAATTATAACAGCAGGTCATTGCTCAGTTTGATCAAGAGATTGTTCTTTCGTAGTAAATCTCATTGCCGAAGCAAGAATGACTGATCAGGCCCTGGTGGGGACAGGCACCCCCTGACGGGTAGAGCCAGTCCACAAATGGCTCCGAAAACTCCTCGCCCCATGCCTGAGGGAAGGATAAACCAAGAGCTCCTCACCCCTCGCCGAGGGGAGAGGTCGGGAGAGGGCAAAAAAGGGCAAAAAACAAAAGAATCATTGCAACTAACGATATATAGTGTGAACGAATAAATTAACAAACAAATAAAACGAATGAAAATGAAAAAAGCAAAACTATTTATGATGCTCGCCCTATTAATCATGGGAGTGAGCAATGTGTTTGCACAGGATGTGACGATCAGTCCGCAAACTGGTAATCTGATGGCAGGATATACTTCTGCTCAAGGAGAGACTGGCTATGCTGCTGGTTTTTATTCCATGTGGCGTCATGAGCAGTTGGCCTTGACGATGACGACATCTGACCAAGGTACACTAACGGAAACAGGAGAAAGTTTGCAGGAACCTTCATGTGCTATTACTTATTATGATTTCAACGGTCAGAATGAATTAAGCGGAAAGTACATGGTCATTGCTGGTAATTATGCAAATACTCACCTCCTTATTGCACTGCCCAAAGGCTACCGTATCACCGGTTATGAGGCTGTCGTGACGCCTAATCTACTCGGGAAAGATCTCCGTAAAAATACGTCACGAACCGTCTTTCAAAATATGCCACAAAGGAACCAGACTTTCGGTGAAGTTACAAAAAGTCATTTCGCTGAAGCGACTCCATCTACTTATATCACGATGGCTCAAAGCGCAAGTGGAAATACCACTATGGCTACTACGAATGAGGCAAATGCAGTGGATTACACGATAAAGCGTTCTTCTACAGAACAAAATCCAATGACTAACCAATTGTACTTCTTTGTTAATCACTCAGGAGGTCAACAATATGGTTTTACCATTAAAAAATTTATCATCTATTTCACAGCTGAGGGAACTTTTGAAGCATCTGTAACGCCTAGTCATCTTAGTCCAGCACGAAGCCTTGTAACCTCACCATTCCAAACAAGTAAGGTTGACATAGGAAAAATTGAGGAGCATACGAGGGATCGTGTAACCCGTTATTCTTATACATATGCTAATACAAAGGAGCTTAAGGGATATAACTACTTGTATCAGTCAGATGCATTAGCATATGAAACGGATGATGAAGGTAATAATATTGAATCAACAGCTGTTCCAGCTGATGTTGCTGAAAACAAGCATATCTATACAACAACTATAGGTGGAAACAACTACTTTGCCTTTGGTGAAGGTACCTATTTTGTTGAGCCTCCTGTAAAGGTATTTACTCCTACAGGTCTCTCCGCACCTATTGGTTATAGAATTGTGGGTGCCGATTTCGAATGTGTTTCCGGCAGTTCTTCTGCCCGGAATACAACAGAGAATGGATACTATATTCAATATAGATCAGGGAGGTATACTTATTATCTGAATCATGATCTGCATTTCACGACTTCTCAGGCTAATGCTCAGTGGGAAGTAGATGATAACTTTAACCTTGTTTGTCCAGCAGGTTATTTGGCATGTGAGGGTTCTGGTGATACACGAACCTTGTCAATAAGTACAGTCAGTGACAGTAGATTCAATCTCGTCGCAGAAGGCGGTTATGTATACTATCTTTCTGATGGAGGTAACTTTTACTATGTTCAGGGAAGAACAAATACAACTGCAACTGTTAATGTCGTAAAAGATTTAGCACAAAATTCTCGTGCTTCGAGCCAAGCTACGACTATAAATATCAATATTCCCGCCGTAAGTTCTGGTTCTTATACTTTGGAAATCTATGGAACTGATAAGGTAAAACCAATTAAGACTTTAACAGGTGGAACTGGTTCTTACTCATTCGAGGATCTTGTTCTCAACAATGATGCCGTGATGTTTAAGATCAGTAACCTTGAGACGGGAAAACAGGCGATTGTAAACATTACACTGAAACTGCAGGCTCTTGATCCATACATTAACAGTATGAATATTAAATGCCAGGCGAAAGATGAAAATAACAACCCTCTTTCAACGACACAAACATTTACTGCCAGTGATTTCCGTGTGAGTGGTGGTCAGTTCGTCTTCTATGTACCTGAAAATTGGGTAGGAAAGGAGGTACAGATTGAATTTGCTGACCTGTACAGTGACTACGGAGACAAGACTTATTGGGGAGAAGAAGCAAGTTTGACCAATTCACGTTATTCTTTTGTCTCTTCAGACTATTTCTTGGATAAGATTGACGGTAACGGAAACTTAGGATTGTATGATCCAGCATACAACCCGAATGCAGGTTATGAAAATAAGGTCTTGACTTCTACTGCCGGTAATATGCGCTTCAAGTTCAACAATGCGGAGGATATCACGGATACAAGCGGAGGTGTATTTATTGAAACTCCATTTACGGTGGCTGCTTATCTTGACTCAACGGATCCTGATGGTAAGGTTCAAGGAAAGGGTAAATTTGAGGAATGTAAGGTAACAGTTCTCGCAGAGGAAGATCCTCAGAAATTCGGTACATTCTATCAGTTCACAGCAGATGAGACCCGTTATAACATTGCTCCTACCAAAGGCTGGCAGCATCGCAGTTATGCTTTCTACCGTATGGACGTACAGTGTGTCGCCAAGAAATTCCTTCCTAAACTCACTTGGACAGAATTGTATCAGAATACGGTATATAAGGATGCCAACAATCCATCAACAGACTCACAGTGGGGTGTGACTGTACAAACAACAGATAAAAATGGAGTTGATATGAAGGGTTTCCTTACATATAACGAATTGAAGACTGCTTTAGAGACAGAGATAGCAGATGAGGATATTGAGACTGCAGATGATCTGGATAAGATTCTTTATATTGATTGTTCTGGTACTTTGTCAGTTAATGAAGATGGTGGAACAGTCACTCTTGCGACTCTTAAGAACGCAATTGGTAAGAATGCACTCATCTTCCTGCCAAATGGTACGACATCGACCTCAGACAATGTGGCTTACATGACACAAACAGGTCTGTTCAGAGCAGGAAATGACTTCGTGCTGGTTGACAAATATCCATTCTACTCTCCCTATAATATCCAAGTAGCTGAGAAGAATTCAATCTCTTATAAGCGTCAGATTACACTGGATAAATACGGTAAGGTACAGAATGCATCCTTGATAGTTCCTTTCGAGGTTTCATTAACTAATGGTACACACAAGAATCCGGATGGAACGACATTCTCACTGCATAAGATGAAAGATAATAATGCGTTAAGCCTGATTGACGGGACCACCTATGCTTATTATCCACAGATGGATAACGTAAGTGTGGCTGCAGCAAACACACCATATCTTGTACAACTGACAACGAACAGTAGTGAAGATAATGTAAGCTTTGTGGTTGAGCAACCAGGTTCGGAAGTGTTTGCAACTGCAGGATTATCTGAAGACAACACGATCACAGTTGAAGAAACGACAACAGGAACAGCTTCAGCTGGTGAGGCTAAGGGTAAGTATAAGTTTACTAATAAGGGTACTTATGCAGGTGCCAAAGTGGCTAAGGCTGAAGAGGTGTTCTATTTTGCCAAGAACATGTTTGTAAGCTCTGGTGACTTATCTGGTGACTATCAGTATGCCATTATTCTGCCATTCCGTGCATTCTATGCATCTGAGTATACTGGTGATCCGGGTGCTAAGTTAACAAACTTCCGTGTTATCTTCGGTGACAAAGAGGATGACAACAGCACCACAGGTATCAGTGAGTTGAAGGATGTCGATCTGGCTGTGATTCCAGGTAAGGGTATCATCACCTTGATGGCACGTGCTGAGAAGGATGTGACGATCCACGCTGTAAGCGGTATCACGGTTGACAAGTGCAACCTGAAGGCTGGTGAGGCACGTACAGTGGCAGTTCCTGCTGGTGTATACGTGATCAACGGTGTAAAGATGGTTGTGAAGTAAGACCCTCCCCTGACCCCTCCCCTTAAGGGGTGGGGTACCAAATAAGGGCTTTCCTTCGGTGCAAGGAGGGGATTGCGAAGGGAAAAGAGGAATTTAAGAAGAACAATTAAAGAAGTAAGAACAATGAAAAAGGAATATAAAGCACCGATAGTGAGTTTTGTAAATGCCGAAGTAGAAACTCCAATGATGAGTCACTCAAACTTTGCAGCTGATTCCAAGAAATCTGGCCGTACCTTCGAGGATGAGGAATCAGCACCAGCAGCCACTCCCAAAGGCTTCTGGGATGATGAGGAGTAAGCCTCTCCCGACCTCCCCTAAAGGGAAGGAGAATTAAAGGAACATTTAATGTTATAGCGTCATATTAAGTGGGGACAGGTCTCTTAATGGGTCCTGCCCCCATTATTATTTGTAGTGACAAGAATTGATAGGCAGGGACAGGTATCCATAGTGAACCTATCCCTGAGCTTATAGGTTTTCTATCTCGTCAATTGACAGTTCGGTGCTCTTGGCAATCAGGTCAGCAGGAATCCCTGATTGTTTTAGGTTACGTGCGATATCGATCTTTTCTTGTGCGCGTCCTTTCTCAATACCTTGTTCTATTCCCTTCTCTATACCTCGTTCAATACCCTGTTCTATTCCTTTCTCTATACCCTGTTCTATACCTTGTTCTATTCCCTGCTTAAGTCCTTCTGCCAATGCTTGGGCCCTTGCCTTCTCCAGTCCTTTCACATAACTGCGTTTTTTAGTCAGTTCCCACCGTACGGCATCGATAAAGCGATCATAGAGGTCTAACTCCAGTTCACTGAAGGCCGACTCCTCAACGATAGCAAGGGCTTTGTTAACCTCGGCATTCTCAAGTAACTCCGCTGGAGCCTGTCTGGTGCCACCATTTATCTCTGTGAGGAAACGTAGCCATAACACTTCCATTTTCTTCTCTGAGATGGTCTGTGGCTTAAACTTTGGCAATTCAAAGAACAGCAGGTGGATGCCATCTATGATGTGATTAGGATTATCTTTTTCTGTCATCTGATAGTGATGAAAGAATTTTTCATCGTTTTTCTCATAGATATCGTTAATCAGGTTCAGGGAATATACCGGTTGTATGGCATCATAATGCATCCCGGCATCCAGCTGCATGACATATGTCTTTGAGGCATTGTAGAGTACACGATGGGTAAACTCAGAGTTCCATTCCATCTGCATCTCCACGATAAACTGTCGGCCGTAATTGTCCTTACAGCGTACATCAACGATGCTGAACTTGGTAAGCGGTGTGCGTGGAATCAGTTCTGCTGGCAGGTATTCTAATGACTCTATCTCATGATCCTCTTCTAAGGGCAACAAGGCATTAAGTAAACTCATCAGTAGGTCAGGGTGTTCCCCGAACACCTTCTTGAATGTGATGTCTGCTTTTGGATCCAGATACTTACCCATACTATACTCTCTTTCGGTTTTGCTTTTTAATTGTTGTTTACTCATAGCTTAAATATTAAAAATCCATTTGCAAAAATACATATTAACTGCTGATTTTGCAAATAAACAAAGCACATTTTCTCCGAATGCTAAGATTAAATACAGAAAATTAGCAATCTAAGGTGTTACGTTTTCTCATTTTTTCAGTCATAAATATATACAAATAATTTTCTTATTCAATTGTGATTCAATATAAACATCCAGATAGGTAACATGAAAAAGATTGTTTTGTTTATAACGGTCATCCTCATGGCCTTGGTACCCGAGATGGTCATGGCCCAGTTCGGTCCGGTAGGTTTTGTCAACGTCAATGAAGGCATCAATGGCATTACCGGTGGTATGGGCGGTAAGATCGTGCGTGTGAACAACCGTGAGGACTTAGCCAAATATGCGGCAGGCTCTACACCTTATATTATTATAGTGGAGGGCAAGATGACCGGTAATGGACTGAATCGCAAGAAAGACCTTATATCTGTAGGTAGCAACAAGACAATCGTAGGTGTGAAAGGAGCAGAACTGGCCAGTATCGGACTGGATATCAAAGGTCAGCAAAATATCATCATCCGTAACCTGACGATCCATCATGCTGATCCTGATGGCATCGCAGCACGCAGTTCTCATCATATCTGGGTGGATCACTGTGATGTGTACAGCGAGGATGAACCTGTGAAAGAAGACTGGGACGGACTGGTGGATCTCACCGTGGGTTCCAGTTATCTTACCGTGAGTTACTGTTACATCCACGATCATCATAAGGCTTGCTTGTTGAACGCTGGTACAATGCACTTTGAGGACAATGGCAAGAACCGCGCTACCTATCATCACAATGCCTTTATGCGTACAGACCAGCGTAATCCCCGCATCGGTTACGGACTGGGACACGTGTTTAGCAACTACTATCATAAGATAGGAACCTATGCCATCGGTGTGCATACTCAGGCACAGGCTGTATCCGAACAGAACTATTTCGATGCCACGGTGAATCATCCCTTTGAGAATCTGTATGCCAAGAGTAAGGATGAGGCCTCATGCGGATTTATTGTCGACAGGAACAGTTATTTCGGAAAGGAGCTATCACCTGAATTTAAGTTCCAGACCACGGGGGCATCGTTTAAGCCTGAGCGTTGGTATGACTACGCTTTCGCGCTGACCGCTCCTAATGAGGTGGCTAAGCTTTATCCCAATCAGGTAGGTCCTGTAGAGGGATTGGAGAATGAGCCTATCCTCTGGCCCGGTAATGGTTCCACGGATATACAGACAAACGTGAAGCCAACTTTCAGTGCTATTGATGGAATGACCAAGGCAGAGGTATATATAGGTACTGATGTCAACCGACTGAAGAAGACGAATATTGAGAAGTTGGTGCTTCGCCCCGCCACCACCTATTATTGGTATGTAAAGGCATACACGAAGAAAGGCAGTCATCAGTCGCCGGTGTATCGTTTTACTACCGCTGCAGAGAAGGTGGCGAATCCTTATCCCACCGATGGAGAGAAAGATGCGAAACTAAGAGTAGCGGAAGTAGCCCAGTCTAAGACGGTGCCGATGAGTCTGTCGTGGCGCCCGGCAGCTGTAGCCGAGAGCTATAAGGTATATCTCTCCACAACGGCTTCGAAGTTGGATAAGGCTTTGATCGGCACGACTACCAATACCACTTATAATCCTGGCACCCTGCTCTACGGACAGAAATACTACTGGCGTGTGGATGCAGTAAGACCCGATGGAAAAATCGTGAAGGGTGATGTATGGACCTTTGAGTCGCCCGCACGGTATATCCGTGAGGGACGTACAGAGATGGAGCATCTGGCTCGCAGTGCCTATGTATATCTGGAGCGTAACGTGAACACTCGTTTTAAAGACTATGTGGCTTCTAACGATACCTGTACTGTTGGTGAGGTAGGACCAGGTGCTATGTCGGGAATCTGGCAGGGTAAGGAAGGCAATTATCAGATCAGTGTTACTTACTATGATGAAGCTGTCGGACAGGCATGGATGGGGGTATCGGTCAATGATGAGTTGGTTGACTCCTGGCGCGGTGAGCGGACGGAGGCATTGAAGATCCATCAGTTGCCGAAGACTGTCTATCTGAAGCCCGGTGATCAGATACGTATCGATTTCTATACCCATCGCAGGATGCGCTGTCGTATCGACTGCATGGACATTAAAAAGAGTGAAGAGTGAAGAATGAAGAGTGAAGAATTTAAAGTTTAGGGTTTAGAGTTGAAGGATTAAGGTTGAAGGTTTAGAGTTATAAAGCCCGTAAGGGCGTCAGAATATAGGCGGGGGTGTTAACCCCCGTGAAGGAGCACCACCCCGACCCTCCCCGAGAGGGAGGGAGATGCGCAGAAACATAATCAGCCCGTAGGGCGATAGAAATATAATGATGAAGAAGAGTATATTATTAACATTGATGGGTATTGGACTGTTGCAAGGTGTGACGGCCCAGAATATTGATTTTGATTTTCCGGGAAGAAATACCTCGGAGGTGACAGAGCCCAACTATATCCCATGGGCTGTCGGTCGTGTGGAGAGTGAGAGTAAGACCTTTGATAACGGCATGACCCTGACGGTAGCCGGTGGTGATAATGCTTCTGCCGTCGCTTCTACCTGGAGCAAACAAACGATTCAGGGAGGATTTAAACTCGTTGGTGACGGTGTAATCGCCTGTAATCTGGAGGATGGTAATTACATTAAGATATCCGAAGGGGCTACCTCTATTATCCTGACCATCGAGGGTATGTCACCTGGTCCGCATTCCCTAATAGGCTATCATTGTGCCACTGATAAGAACCTCACCTTACCACCGATACAGGTGTCGGTAGATGGCGTGGTGAATCAGACGAACGTAAAATATGCCACCAACACTGATAACCTGAAGATGTCGGATGTTGGTCGGTCGTATGTGGAGTTTAATGTGACCGAAGGACAGCCGGTGGTCATTAAGTTTATGACGGTGCCCGAGGAAGGTAAGAGCTATGGTATGACAAGTATCACACTAAATGCCTTGGAGTTTGATGTGAACCCCTACGGTATCATGGATGAGATTCCCGAGAATTACGATTATCACTTTGCGGCAGACGACGGAGCGGTGACCTTCCAATGGCAACCGGCGGATATCGCTGTCAGTCACCGGTTGGTGTATGGCACCGACTCTACTACGGTAGCCGATGCCATTGGCTACCAGTATGAAGGCAAAGATGCCACGTTTACTGCAGGTGGCTTCTCTCCGTTGAACCGTTATTGGTGGCGTGTGGATGAGGTGGATGCTGACGGTCATGTCCATAAGGGTAAGGTGATGACCTTCCAGACTCGCCGTAATGCTTTCCCTGGAGCAGAGGGCTACGGACGTTATGCTATCGGCGGTCGTGGTGGCGTGGTCTATCATGTCACCTCTTTGGCGGATGACGGTAGTGAGGGTACCTTGCGATATGGTTTGAAAGAGGTAAAAGGTCCGCGTACCATCGTCTTCGATGTGGCAGGTGTTATCTCTCTGAAGTCACGACTCTCCATTTCTGATAAGTTTGTTACGGTGGCCGGTCAGACAGCCCCTGGTAACGGCATCATGCTGCGTACCAGTGCTTTCGGTATGCAGAGTGACGGTATCACCCGGTTTATGCGTATGCGTTTAGGACACAAAAAACTGATAAACGGAGTGATACCCGGTGGAAAGAACTCTGAGACCTACGGCAGTGAGGAGGGAACAACCGAGGAGACTACCCTTGGTGGACTCGACGGTATGGGTATGGCTGGTAACGACCATGCCATCATGGATCACTGTAGTATCTCATGGACGATCGATGAGGCTTTCTCTTCACGTAATGCGAAGCACATGACCCTGCAATATACATTGATCAGTGAGGCTCTCAACAGGGCTGGTCATCCTAACTATGATGCCGGTAGCACACACGGTTTTGCCGCAACCATTGGCGGTGGTGAGATGGGTGCCAAGGGCAGCAGTTTTCATCATAATCTGTTGGCTCACAATGCCGGTCGTAACTGGAGTATCTCCGGTGGTCTTGATGGTAAGGGTTATTACGATGGTCATCATGATGTGTTCAATAATGTGGTGTACAACTGGGATGGTCGTACGACCGACGGTGGAACACATGAGATGAACTTCGTGAATAATTATTATAAGGTAGGTCCTGCTAACGGTACAAAGATCTTGTTGAATGCACAGATAGAAGGAACCGGAAAGGGAACACAATCGTATTATGTCAAAGGGAATATCCGTGAGAATCTGGATGGCACTAAGACACAGGATAAGTTAAATACGACCTATAAGTACTCCTTGTCTGGCGGACAGGTGCTCGACTGGCAGGTATTCGTCGATGAACCTTTCTTCCCCAGTTATGCTACGATAGAGACGGCAGAGGCCGCCTTTAAGAACGTGCTCTCTGATGTGGGATGTAACATGCCGCTGTTGGATAAGCATGATGAGCGCATGGTGAGTGAGACGCTGAACGGCACTTATGTCGCCAAGGGCAGCAGAACCGGTAAGAAAGGACTGATCGACTCAGAGGAAGACAGTGGTTGTGAAGGCTTTGATCTGGATAAACTGAATATTGTTGAGGTCACACGTGAGGCTGACTGGGATACAGACCAAGATGGTATCCCCAACTGGTTTGAGACAATCACAGGGACAGATCCTAACCAAGCGAATAACAATGACGATCGTGATGGAGATTATTATACCGACTTAGAGGAGTATCTCAACTGGATTGCCGAACCCAACTTCATCGTAAAGACCGGAGAAAAGAAAAGCTTCGACCTGAAACCTTACTTCGCCGGATATAAGGCGATCAATGCTACGGCTGAAGGAGCGAGCATCGAAGGAACAACACTGACATTCAATGCATCTGAGGGTGGATTGTTTAAGGTGAATGTCACCGTGACAGAGGATGGTATCTCATTGACCCGACCGTTCCACTTTGCTGTGCAAGGGGAGAATACAGGAATCGTTGATGTCAAGAATACAGATCAGCAAGTGGATTCACCGGTGTATAATCTCAGTGGACAGCGGGTAAGCATACCACGTAAGGGCATCTTCATCAAGGACGGGAAAAAGATTATCGTAAAATAAATTTGCGTGAATATTTGAGGTTATTGTGAAAAAAAACACTATATTTGCAAATCTAATGATATAATCAGACAGATACCTGCGAATATTAACTTATATAATACACATAACCATGGCAACATCACCGCAAGCAAATCCCGCCGAGCTATCGAGGAGATACGATGAGTTCTTGGCAGAAATTGAGAAATTTGTAAAGTCAGACAATATCTACACTGACGAGTTACGTACCTTGGGCTGGGGAACTGACGCCAGCTTCTACCGACAGATACCTAAGATAGTTATCCGTAGCGATGGCGAAGAACAGGTAGCGGCCATCGTAAAGGCTTGTAACAAATATGAACTGCCCTTCACCTTCCGTGCCGCAGGAACATCACTCTCCGGACAAAGTGTGAGCGATTCGATACTGATCGTGGCCGGCAAGCACTGGGAGAAATACGAGATCGGAGAGAATCAAGACAGTATCCGCATGCAACCGGGTATCGTCGGTGCGCGTGTCAATGAGATCCTGAAACCTTACGGTCGTGTGTTCCCACCGGATCCTGCATCCATCGGTTCTGCCATGGTAGGTGGTATCGTTTGTAATAATGCCTCGGGTATGAACTGCGGTGTCCATGCCAACAGCGACCGTATGATGATCAGTGCCCGTCTGATCCTGACCGACGGAACGGTGGTGGATACAGGTGATGAGAAGAGCAAGGAGGCTTTCCGCCAGTCACATCCCGACTTTATCCGTAAGATAGAGGAGTTGCGCGACCGGGTGCGTGCCGATAAAGAACTCACAGACCGTATCAATAAGAAATACAGCATCAAGAACGTAACGGGTCTGAATATCCGTCCGCTGCTCGCTTATGATGATCCTTTCGACATCATGGCCCACTGTATGGTGGGTTCCGAAGGTACATTGGCCTTCCTCTCTGAGGTGACGATGAAGACGCTCTACGACTATCCTTATAAGGCATCGGCGATGGTCTATTTCCAGACGATGAAGGAGAGTTGTGAGGCAGTGGTAGCCATGAAGAAACTGAAGTCGGGCGATGAAGACTTGAAGATGAGTGCTGAGAACCTCGTTGTAAAGAGTGCGGAGATGCTCGACTATAAGTCGCTTAGTTCTGTGGATGATCCCGTCTATCTGCAATATCAGAAAGATGTGGATGCCGGAAAGATTCCTGGTGTAGAGCCCGGCGACTACCATAACCTCACAGCTATCCTGACCGAGACCAAGGCCGTGACCCATGAGCAGTTGGTGGAGAAAATGGAGACGGTGAAGAAATGCCTGTCACAGTTCCGTCTGTATATCCCTGCTGAGTTTACTGAGGATCCGAAGATCTACGGCAAGTACTGGGCCATCCGTTCTGGTATCTTCCCCTCTGTGGGTGGAACGCGTCCGGTAGGCACCTCTTGTCTGATTGAGGATGTGGCCTTCCATATTGACGACCTGCCCGAGGCAACGGTGAAGTTGCAGAAGATGATTGCTGATCATGGTTATAGCGATGCTTGTATCTACGGACATGCTTTCGAGGGCAACTATCACTTTATCCTGAACCAGAGTTTTAAGAGCGACAGTGAGGTGAAGCGCTATGAAGAGATGATGCGCGACGTAGCCCGTCTGGTGGTTGAGGAATACGACGGATCACTGAAGGCTGAGCATGGCACGGGCCGTAACATGGCACCATTCGTGAAATACGAGTGGCAGGATAAGGCCTACGAGGTGATGAAGGAGTTGAAAGCCATCTTCGATCCGAAGGGCTTGTTGAATCAGGGTGTTATCTTCAATGATGATCCAGAATGCTTTATCAAGTGTCTGAAGCCACTGCCTGTATTGGACTACGACTTCGACAGAATACCTGATGGCGGTCATTACTTAGCGGGTGATAAGTCATCTACCAAGGAGACCATCGAGGCTGTAAAGCGTGCCAACAAGTGTATCGAATGCGGATTCTGCGAGGTGAACTGTATGTCGTGCGGACTGACTTTGTCATCCCGTATGCGTATTGCCGTGCAGCGTGAGATCCGTGACCTGACAGATACCGGCCGTGATCCAGAACGATTGGCAAGACTGAAGAAACAATATACCTATTATGGTGACCAGACCTGTGCTACCGACGGACTGTGCTCCACCTCTTGTCCGATGAAGATCAATACGGGTGAACTCACCCACTTGATCCGTCAGATGAACATGCTTGATAACAAGACAGGATACAAGGCAGGAGAGTTTGCTGCCAATCACATGGCCGGTATCAAGTCGGGCTTGCGTGTGGTGCTCGATGTGGCTAACCTCGGACATACCGTGCTGGGCTCTTCTCTGATGAGTAGTGTCTGCAAAGGCATGAACAAGATGGGACTGCCGCTATGGACCACAGCCATGCCGAAGAAGGTAAAACAGCCGAAACCTGGCGCACATATCGGTAAGGCAGAGAAAGAGGATCTGAGGGTGGTATACTTCCCCAGTTGTATCAACCAGACCATGGGATTGGCCAAGGGTGCGCCCGTGAAGAATAGTCTGGTGGATGAGACCTGTCAACTGTTGAATAAGGCTGGTTATGAGGTGATCTTCCCCAAAGATATGAACAAGATGTGCTGCGGACAGATCTGGGAGAGCAAGGGTATGCTCGATATCGCCGACCGTAAGAGTGCAGAGTTGGAGAAAGCATTGTGGGAGGCCAGTGAGCAAGGGCGTTATCCAGTGCTATGTGATCAGAGTCCGTGTCTGCACCGTATGAAGAAGGTGATTACCCGTATGAAACTCTACGAACCGGCAGAGTTTATCATGACCTATCTGAAAGACCGTCTGGATTTCCATCCTATCGACCGACATATCGCACTGCACCTCACCTGTTCTACTCGTGAGATGGGTGTTTCCGATCAATTGATACAGTTAGCTAAGCTCTGTTCTAAGAATGTCTATCTGCCAGAAGGTGTTGGCTGTTGCGGTTTTGCCGGTGACCGTGGATTTACTTATCCGGAGATGAACCGTTATGCGCTGCGCAAACTGAAACCGCAGATAGAGAAGTATCATATCGAGGTGGGTTATTCTAACAGTCGAACCTGTGAGATCGGTCTGCAGACGAATACAGACATCCCGTATATGAGCATCGTCTACCTGGTGAACGAGTGCACCACGAAGAAGGGTTAGAGTGGATTCATTCCCTCAATGCTAGCTTCCCTCTTGGCGCTCCTCTCCTCATTGCGCTCTTCTCCTCATTGCGGGCTTGACCCGCAATCTCCTGCAAAAATAGGAGGAGATCCCGGATCAAGTCCGGGATGAGGGTTTAGAGCGGATTCATTCCCTCATTGCAGGCTTCCCTCATGGCGTTCCTCTCCTCATTGCTAGCTTCCCTCATTGCGGGCTTGACCCGCAATCTCCTGCAACAATAGGAAGAGATCCCGGATCAAGTCCGGGATGAGGGTTTATAGTTTAATTTTCAATTATCAATTATCAATTATCAATTAAATTGATTCATTTAGAGAATATACACAAGACGTACTTCGGGGCCCAGCCCCTGCACGTACTGAAAGGCATTAATCTGGATATTGCCGAAGGAGAGTTCGTCAGCATCATGGGTGCGTCGGGCTCGGGGAAGTCGACCCTGTTGAACATCTTGGGTATTCTCGATAATTATGATACCGGCACCTATACCCTGGCCGACACCTTGATAAAAGACCTGTCGGAGACGAGGGCAGCCTACTACCGTAACCACATGATCGGTTTTATCTTCCAGAGTTTTAACCTCATCGGTTTTAAGACTGCTGTGGAGAATGTGGAGCTGCCCCTGTTCTATCAGGGTGTGTCGCGCCGTAAGCGTCATCAGTTGGCCATGGAGTATCTGGATCGGTTAGGACTGGCCGACTGGTCGCATCACTATCCCAATGAACTGTCTGGTGGTCAGAAACAGCGTGTGGCAATAGCCCGTGCCCTGATCACCCATCCGCAGATAATCCTGGCTGATGAACCTACCGGCGCACTCGACTCACAGACGAGTGTGGAGGTGATGCGCTTGCTGAAACAACTGAATGAGAAAGAGAAAATAACGATTGTGGTGGTTACCCATGAGAGTGGTGTGGCCAACGAAACGAATAAGATTATCCATATCAAAGACGGACTGATTGGTGAGATACGTGAGAACACGCAGCACCAATCGTCGCCCTTCGGCATGGGAGGTGTCATGAAATAATGCTGGATATCATCACAGAGATTATCGCCACCGCCCGTCGAAACAAGTTACGTACCGCACTGACGGGATTCGCTGTAGCATGGGGAATCTTCATGCTCATCTTCCTATTGGGTGCCGGCAACGGACTGATTAATGCCTTGGAGGACTCTACCGGACGGTTTATGGATCAATCGATGAGTGTGCATGGCGGTATTACCAGCAAGGCTTACGAAGGGCTGCGCAAAGGACGAAGCATCCAGTTGAACGAGAAAGATTTTCAAACCACCTCGCACGACTTCAGTCAGAACGTGACGGCTGCCGGTGTGGTGGTTCGTCAGCGAGGCGTACAAGTCAGTCTTGGACCGGAATACGTGCAGGTATCGTTGCGTGGCGTTCATCCCGAGGAGATTACGATCAACCGTAAGACGATACTCTGCGGGCGCTTCGTCAACAGTATCGACATGCGGGAAAAACGAAAGGTGATCATTCTCAGTGACACCTATGCTAAAGAACTGATGCCTACAGGCTATGAGCGACTCGTAGGACAGCATGTCAAGGTGGGGCAGATGGCTTTCCAGGTGGTGGGCATCTATAAGGCCGACCGTAGTGGCATGGCTGATGATGCTTATACGGCCGTAACGACCATGCGCTCTATCTATAATAAAGGTGATAAGGTGGATGAGATCTACTTCTCCTTCAGTGGACTGAACACCATGGAAGAGAACCAGTCGTTTGAGAAGACCTACCGCGGAAAGTTGAATAAACAGCACCAGGCGGCAGCCGATGATGAGAGTACCCTGTGGATATGGAATCGTTTTACACAGGCCCTGCAGATGAACACAGGTATGAGTATCATCCGTATCGCCCTGTGGATCATCGGACTGTTTACCTTGTTGAGCGGCATCGTGGGTGTGAGTAATATCATGCTTATCACGGTGAAAGAACGTACCCATGAGTTTGGCATCCGAAAGGCTATTGGTGCCACGCCGGGGTCATTACTCCGACTGATCATCGTAGAGAGTGTGATCATCACCACCTTCTTCGGTTATCTGGGAATGTTGGCTGGCATCTTTGCCAATCATCTGATGGATATTACGGTTGGCCAAGAGCAGATTGATTTTGGTGAGGGAGAACATATCTCGGTATTCCTCGACCCGACAGTCAGTTTCCAGGTATGTGTGGCAGCTACCATCGTTATGATTGTGGCAGGAATGATTGCCGGACTGGTACCTGCCCGTAAGGCAGCCCGTGTACGACCCATCGAGGCGCTGCGCGCGGAGTGAGATCGGGTTTTAGTTGATAGTTAATAATTAATAGTTAAGAGTTTAGGGTTTAGAGTTTAGGGTTTAAGGATAGCCCGTAAGGGCGATAGTGCATAGGCGGGGGTGTCACCCCCCGTGAGAGTGGTAAGTTATAATTAGCCCCGCAGGGGCGTCAGAGCGTAGGCGGGGGCGTCAACCCCCGTGGAATAGTTAGACATAGTAGTTATCGTTAACGTTAACGTTATCGTTATAATATGAGAATAGATATCGACAGTTACCATGAGATCGTCCACACGCTGACGAGGAACAAGAGCCGGTCGCTCCTGACAGGCTTCGGCGTGTTCTGGGGTATCTTCATGCTTGTCGGTTTGATCGGTGGCGGTAACGGACTAAAAGAGAAACTACAGTCAAACTTCGACGGCTTTGCCACCAATGCCGCTATTATCTGGTCACAGCCTACTACCAAGCCTTATGCGGGATTCCGAAAAGGTCGTAGTTGGGAAATGGTATATACCGATGTGGAGCGACTGCGACAACAGGTTCCTGAACTGTTGACGATATCGCCGGTGGTGAGCAAGTGGGGCATCACGGCCTTACACGAGGATAAGAGCAGCACCTGCGTACTGAAGGGCTTATCGCCCGATTATCAGGAGGTGGAGAGTCCGAAGATTCTCTATGGGAGATACCTCAATGAGATGGACATACGTGAGCATCGTAAGGTATGCATCATCGGAAAGAAGATCTATAAGACGCTGTTCCCTAAGGGAGGTGATCCCTGCGGAGAACAGATCGCCATCGACAATATATATTATAAGGTGGTGGGGGTTGACTACAGTTCGGGAAATATCAGCATCAACGGCAGTAGCGAGGAGTCGGTATATATCCCGCTGACGATGATGCAACAGACCTACAACTATGGTGAACAGGTGAGTATGATCTGTGTAACCGTGCTGCCGGGCATCTCGATGAAGAGCATTACCGATAAGATGCGTACGGTGATTGCCCGTGCCCATCAGGTAGATCCCACCGACGAACAGAGTGTGCTGATCTTCAATACGCAGGTGATGTTCAGTCTGGTAGATAATCTTTTCCATGGTGTCAACCTCCTGATCCTGTTGGTGGGTATCGGCACCTTGTTGGCTGGAGCTATCGGTGTAAGTAATATCATGATGGTAACCGTGAAGGAGCGCACGACAGAGATCGGTATCCGTCGGGCTATCGGCGCTACCCCAAAGATGATCCTCTCGCAGATCGTTACGGAGAGTGTGGTGCTGACGGCAGTGTCGGGCTTGGCGGGCATCCTCTTTGCAGTATTCATCTTAGAGATGCTCGAGATGGGTGATACGACCGACGGTGTGGTGGGTGCCCATTATCAGGTGCGGTTCTGGACAGCCATCGGAGCTCTTGTCCTACTGAGTGTGTTAGGGGTGTTAGCTGGTATGGCTCCTGCCCTGCGTGCCATGGGTATCAAACCGGTGGATGCTATGCGGGAAGAGTAGTGTGGCGGAGCAACAAATTGATAATTGATCATTGAAAATTGATAATTAATACGAGATATGAAAAAGTTCTTGAAGATTTTTGTACCACTGTTGATATTGGCAGTCTTTATCGGCACGTTCGTCTTTCTTTATCTGCGTTCGTTACCACAGGAAGTGGTATACGATGAGTTTGAGGTGACAGTGGGTGACATCAGTAAGACCACGGTGGTTACAGGCAAGATAGAACCCCGTGATGAGGTGAACGTAAAACCGCAGATCAGTGGTATCATCACTCAGATCATGAAGGAAGCTGGTGATGTGGTAACCGCTGGTGAGGTGATTGCCAAGGTGAAGGTCATCCCCGATATGGCACAGTTGAGCAATGCGGAGAGCAGGGTACGACTGGCAACGGTCAATCTGCAACAGGCACAAACGGATTATGAACGTGAGAAGGTGTTGTTCGACAAAGGACTGGTGAGTGCCGACGAATATGACAAGATCGCTCAGGCGTGGCGGCAGGCGAAAGAAGAGAAGAATGCTGCCACTGATGCTTTGGAGGTGGTACGCGACGGTGTGTCACGCAGCAATGCCAAAGCCAGCAGTACGTTGGTGCGCAGTACGATCAGTGGTGTTATCCTCGATATCCCTGTGAAAGTGGGAAACTCGGTCATCCTCAGCAATACCTTCAACGATGGAACAACCATTGCCAGTGTGGCGGATATGAAAGACCTGATCTTCAGGGGGAATATCGATGAGACAGAGGTAGGACAGCTCGTTACCGGAATGCCGATGACCATCACGATCGGTGCCCTGCAGGATCTTACCTTCGAGGCTTCTCTGGAGTATATCTCACCGAAGGCAACGGAGAACAACGGTGCTAATGAGTTTGAAATCAAGGCTGCGGTGAAGGTGCCGGCAAGTAGCAAGATCCGTTCGGGTTATAGTGCCAATGCCCGCATCGTGCTGTCGAGTGTCAGCGATGCGCTGATGATCCCTGAGAGTGCGCTGGTCTTTGACGGTGAGGAAACCTTCGTCTTTGTGAACGAGAGTAAGGATGACAAACCGGTGTATGTCCGTAAGAAAGTTGTTACGGGCATCAGCGACGGTATTCACATCGAGGTGAAAGAGGGCCTGAAGCGTGGTGACAAGGTGCGCGGTCCGCAGAAGATTACGGAAGAGAAATAATCTTTAGTTCTTTTTCTCTGTATCGTCAGAGAAAAAGCAACCAAAAAGAGAACTCGTTGCACGCTACGATGCAGAACAGATTACAGCTCTTCGTACTGTGCTGCGGGACTCGCTTCGCTCAAACAAGTCCTCGCACCGCCTGTGGCGCCGTACTCAGTCCCTGTATCTGTTACCTGTATCTCTCGCTATTGCAACAATTAAAATATAACCTTCTTTCCTTTATGGATATAGAGCCCTTTCTTAGAGGGTACATCTATCAGACGCTTGCCGTCAAGGGTGTACCAGGCATTGTCATCTTGTGCGGACAGCTCTACAGATGAAATATCCGTAGAGTTGAGGAAGTTCTTCAGTTCATAGAAGGCAGGATAGGGCTGTCCTGTATTATGGTTGTACAAAGCGGCATTCCACCAGCCCGAGGTAACGTTTTTGTTACCATTATCCTCCGGCCACCACCAGAACAGTCCTTTTACAGATGAGTGCTTGTTAAGCATGGTCACAAGGTCGGCGGTAAACTTGCGCTGTCCTTCTTCTGTATATGGGTAGGTCTTTGTATAATCATATTCCGTTTCTCCCAATGCCCAGGCGTAACTATACCCTGTCTCCACTACCATGATGTCTTTGCCATACGCCTTGTTCTCAATACTTTTCAGAGCATTTTCCAATGTTGAAAGATCTTTATGATAGGCTGGATAATAACTCAAACCGATAATATCGTAGTCAACAGATGCGGAGCTCATCTTGTCATAGATAGCGGTAAGGACTGATGGTTGGGTAGTTCGCTCGGTGTGTATGATGATCTTTGCATTCGGACATACTTCCCGACATGCTTTTCCTGCTTGTTTAAGCAGGTCGGTAAAACGTTCCCAGTTTGTGTTATTGTTTGTATAGCACTTCTTTAAATTACTGCTACCCTCTGTTCCCCAAAGCATACCATAACTGATTTCATTACCTGTCTGGATCATATCCGGCGTGGCTCCGTAGTCCTTCAATGCTTGGAGTGACTCCTTGGTATAGTCGTATATCTTCTGTTTGAGTTGATCATCCGATAGCGATTTCCATGCATCTGGTGTCCATTGTTTAGCTGGGTCTGCCCATGTGTCACTATAATGGAAATCGAGCATCAACTGTAAACCAGCATCCTTAATACGTTTTCCCAGTTTCTTCACATAGTCAATATCCTGACAAACGGCCTTGTCTGCATCTTTTGAAGGATCAACAAACAAACGTACTCGCATGGCGTTCCACCCTTCTTGTTTGAAGAAAAGAAGAGGGTCTGATACAGTGGCTCCGTTCTTATCCTTGTATACGACACCTGCCTCCTCATATTTCGGCAACATGGAGATGTCGCCGCCAACGTAGCGCTGTGCCTGCAACTGGAGGGTAAATACGGTTATAATAATCAGTGTAATAAGCTTTCTTTTCATGATTCCTATTCTTAGTTGATGTGCAAAGTTACGTATAAGTGAGAGAAAAGCCAAAAAACAACGTAAATAAATTTAGGAACAATGAAAATAAAGGAATTAATTCACTTTATTGAATTGTGACTAAATTGGCTTTTACGAAGTAAAAGGTGTTTTGGCTTTTCCGAACGGAAGTAACTTCGGCAAAGCCAAAGTTACGAGTGTTTTGTAACTGTTACAAAATGTCGTAACTTATACCAAAGTTACAAAAAAATGGTAACATCACCTTTTGCTAAACAATCAAACATAATCTTAGCATCCATGGAAAATATGCGGTCTATATTTGCAGATTTGCCCTATAAAATGTAACTTTACATTCATTTATTTGGATTATGTTTACTAATTAGTTACCTTTGCAAATGAATAAGAATGATTACAAAAGGAATTTAGTGGTATACAAACACTACTTTATCGATTTCAAAAAGACCTTGTCAGCAAGTACACTGAAAAAGATATATCAGGTGTTTCTCTATATCATGACTTTAGATAGGATACCATCGGATTTTCTAAGATCAATCAAGGGTGTCTCTGGACTTTACGAAATAAGGATTGAAGATAATGGTAATATATACAGAATATTTTGCTGTTTTGATCAGGGAAATCTGGTGGTTTTGTTTAATGCTTTTCAGAAGAAGACGCAGAAGACTCCCAAAGATGAGATCGATAAAGCCAAGGCTATCATGAACAGTTATTTTGAAGATAAGAAAAAATTAACAATATGAACAGAAATGAGATGAAACAACTTTCACTTACCCCAGTGGAAGAACTGATTGAGGAGGATTTCGGTGCTATCGGTACACCAACCAGAATAGCATTTGATGCAGAGGCCGATGCCTTTATCATAGGGGAGCAACTACGAAGAGAGCGGAAGAAAGCAGGACTAACGCAGCAACAATTAGCTGACAAAATCGGTACGAAGAAAAGTTACATATCACGTGTAGAGAATGGACATGCAGATATCCAACTGTCAACACTATTCAAGATATTTCAGGGTTTAGGACATAAAATCAGTCTTACGATCCTGTAGTAACATTACTTAATACGAACTGAGCAAAAGTAATGGGGGCAGGGCCCATCAAGAGTCCTGTCCCCAATTTAATATCACGCTATAACATTAAATGTTCTGTTGCTGTTGGGGATTTGTAATCCCCAACGGAAGAGTTTTGGGATTTGTAATCCTTAGTTTGATCTTTTGTATTCCCCTCACCGTACGGAGGAGTAAGATCCTTCTATGTATCCCCCTCACAAAGCCTGCGGAGAGATTCTCCTTTGAGTTCCCCTCCCTGCACCTGCGGGGAAGATCCCTCTTATATTCCCCTCCCTGCGCCTGCGGGGAGGGGTTAGGGGTGGGGTTTGTTAACGTTATCGTTCCCGTTAACGTTAAGCCAAAGGCTTTTTAATACTCATCATCCCAGAAGCGGCCGGTGCCTTTAGCATCAGGATTATGACCAGTTTGACCTTCTCCACCAGGTCCCCATATGGCATCATCTTCTCCTTCAACACCACCTTGCATCATAACACTCTGAGGGTTTATTTCACCTTCCATTATGGCATCACCATAAATTACTTTTGTTACTTCAGGAACTATATAAGTCTTCTTCATTATATTATCCTCCATTATTTCTTCATTACTTTCTTTCCATTGATTATAA
>CADBSW010000123.1 GCA_902797505.1 uncultured Prevotellaceae bacterium
TCATAGTTGCTTCCTCCTTTCTTATTTCTTATAAGTATATTTTTCCAACATATTCAACGTACGGAGAATCTCTGCCACATTCATGGCAAACGACATTCCACCACGAGCACGGAACGGTGGGTTACCATCGCTCATCTCGGGGATCGTTCCAATACAGTTGAGCACCATCTCATCCTCATAGCCAACCATCTGACGCTCCACGAAACTGATACGTGTACGACGATAGAGCTTCAGACAAGCCTCCATATAGAAGCCACCGAGCCATGGCCAGGCTGTACCCTGATGGTAAGCATAGTCACGTTGTGACTGCGGACCTACATACATCGGGTTATACCCACCACTCTTCGGTGACAACGAGCGCAGTCCCTTCGGGGTGAGCAACTCACGGGTACAGATATCGAGCACACTCTTCTTCTGGTCTTGTGACAACGGACTGAAGTCAAGTGCCACCGCAAAGATCATGTTGGGGCGTACACTCCAATCAACCATATTACCGTCAACATAGTCATAGAGGTAACCATAATCGTTGAGGAAGGTATTCACGAACGACTCCTTCGTCAGGGCGGCACGCTCTTCTAATACAACAGCAGAAGCCTCATCATTGTTCTGACGTGCCAGTTTAGCGGCAAACTTCAATGCATTGTACCACAGGGCGTTAATCTCTACCACATATCCTGTACGTGGAACGACCGGACGACCGTTAGCAGTAGAGTTCATCCAAGTAACAGCCTTGTCACGACCCTCTACACGCACCAGTCCGTTCTCCTCCAAGAAGAAGTTAGGATGCTTGCCCTCTTCCAGGTATTTTACAATATCCCAAACCAACTTGCCGTACATCTTCAGACACTTGTCTTCGCCAGCTTCCTTGGCATATTGCTGAACAGCCCATATAGCCCAAAGCGGTACATCGGGATGCTCCATCTCATAGATCTCTACCGACAGCGGTTTGCCTTCCATAAACTCGCGCAAGCCCTTTTCGGCGGTCTTCATCACCAGTTCGAAGTAATCCTGTTCCTCAATGGCTAAGGTAAGACCCGGTAATGCGATAAAGGTATCACGGGCACGCACCTTGAACCAAGGATAACCAGCCAGGATATAACGGTCATCTTTAGGCATTCTCTTGTGGAACTGATGAGCAGCTGTCACCAAACAGTGGAAGAAGTTATCTCTTGGTACACGACCTTCAACCTCTTCATCGAACAAAGACTTCAGTCTTCTCGTCTTAATCTCAGAGATACCTGCAGAGAAGACGATACTCTCGCCCTTCTTGATATCCATCTCGAAGTAGCCGGGAACATAAAGATCCTCATTAGAGGCATAGCCACGCTCCTGCTCCTTAGGATATTCCACGCCACGATACCAGTCGGGCTGGAATACGAAAGAGTTCTTTTTGTTAAACTGCATATACAGATCTGGATAACCAGCATACATGCAAGTCTTGATACCGTTATCCACCTCATGGTACTCACGACTGGCCGCACTGTTCTCATGTGTAAACTGTCGTACACTGCGGAAGGCGAGGAATGGACGGAAACGTAGGGTTGTTGCAGAGTGGGCATCTACCAAGGTATAGCGAATCAGGATTCGCGCCTCATAATGGCGGAAGACCACCTCTTTCTTTAAAATCACACCTCCTACCCTATAAATGGTAGTAGGTACCTTGTCACAATCAAACTCTCTGATGTACTTGTGACCTTTTGGACTGTAGTTGTTGCCCTGATACTTATGAAGACCGAGGTTAAATTCAGCACCATGCTGGATAACCGTCGGATCGAGAGAAGAAAGCAGCACATGGTTCTCATCATCCAGTTCTGGGATGGGTACAACCAACAAACCATGATACTTTCTGGTATTACAGTCAACAATCGTAGAACAGGAGTAGGCTCCTGAACGATTGGTGCGTAATAACTCTCGAGGCAAGGCCTCTTCAAGATTCGTCATCAGCGCTTTTTCAAATCGTAGATAACTCATAGGTTTATTATTTTGATTATGTGATATCAGTTAAAATATACCGATTCTGGTAAATCCAGCTCAAAAATAATAAAAAAAAATATGACAGCAAAAGGATTGCGGATGTTTTTTAGAAAATAGAGTTTTTTAACGTAATAATAACAAAAAACAAGGCCATCTACGGGTGTAAATGGCCAAGCTATATATATAATAAGGTATATCGATCAATCAGGAATGAGGAAGTTGATCACCTCCTGCTCTACCGTAATCTTGTAACTGCCCACCGGTGTATTCATCAAACGACCGTCGATACCTACCATGGCATGAGATGCTTCGATAACATCTACCTGAGTGGTGCGATAGGGATGGACACTCTTATGATTAAGGAACTTTCCGGTAAACAACAGATAGAACCCTTCTATCAGTTGGAGCATCTCGGGATGGTAGACCACAGAAACATCCAGCATACCGTTATAGGGCACGGCATTGGGTGTCTGTCCGTAGCCTCGCGCATTACCGATACATACCGTCATCAGTTTTCTCTCTATCTGGTCTGAGTTGATCTTCATATCAACCCGGTATTCCATTCGTTGGAAGATCATCAAGAGGAATGAGGATACAAACGATAAGGTACGGGAACCGAAGAAACGGCGTGTCTGCCTGCGGAGATTCATGATAGCAGCGATAAAACCGATATTCACACAGTTGAGGAAATATCGGCGACACTTCTCATTCTTATCATTGGTATATCGCAGACAACCCACATCAACCTTGCGTACACGGTGCTTCTTCAACCAGGCAATGGTCTGGTCAGTCTCCGACTCCTTAAAGCCCCAATAGCGAGCGAAGTCGTTCATCACACCATTAGGAATCACACCGAGAGACACTTGTTGACGTACATCCTCGGGGAATGACATCAGACAATTGACCGCATCATTCAGTGCTGAGTCACCGCCAACAATGACAATGGTCTTGTATCCGTTATTCACCAACATATTAAAGAGTCGCTCCACGCTCTTGGTGTTCTCACTCTGCACAAAGTCGTAAGCCACCTGATGGTTCTTCAGGCATTTCTCTATCTTCTCCCATTTCTTCTTGGCACCACCCCAGGTGTGCTTCGGACAATAGAGGATGCCCCATCTGTTCTCATTATAAATAATCTTTTCCTCCATAACTCATTATTCCGTTAGGTGAATAATCTGTTCTACTCTCTTCTGCATGGGCAACGAAGCATTGATCCAATAGATGTGGAAACCACGACGCTCCATACCACGAAACCACGTCATCTGTCGTTTAGCAAACTGATGGATGGCAATCTCCAACCGTTTGAACATCTCATCAAAGGACAATTTGCCTACGACATATTCGGTTACATATTTATATTCCAATCCATAATAGATTAGGTCTTCCTCGGGAATACCACTGTCGAGCAATGCTTTCACCTCATCGACCATCCCTTCTTCAAGACGTGCTTTCAGTCGGCGGGTGATTTTCTCTCTGCGCAGTTCTCTGTCAATATCCACACCGATGATGACACTATCCACTGGCGGTAAGACCCTGTTAGGCAACGGATGCTCCTTATTGTAGGTCTCAATCTCTATGGCGCGGATAGCCCGCTGACAAGAGTCCACATCCGTAGTGTTATGCATGTTTGAACCGTTCTCCTCCTTCAAGGCGACCAACATCCGGGTAAGTTCTTCCAATGACCGACCTTCAAGTGCTGCACGCAGTTCGGGATTCTGTGGAACGGGCGACAGTTGATACCCCTTCAATACGGCCTCAATGTATAAGCCAGTACCTCCACAAAGTATTGGTCGGACACCTCTTCGGCAGATATCCTGATAGGCATCATAGAAATCCTGCTGATATTGGAAGAGGTTGTATTTCGTGCCGGGCTCCTGAATATCAATCAGATGATAACGCACACCGTCGTACTCGCTCAGGTCCTTCCCCGTTCCGATATCCATCCGACGGTATACCTGACGGGAATCGGCGGAGATAATCTCCCCCCCTACTCTTTTGGCAACCTCTACAGCTAATGCTGTCTTGCCACTGGCTGTCGGTCCTAATATCGTTATCATCTTCTTCATGTGGCAAAAATACAAAAATATCTTTATTCTGCAAAAGTGGAATAAGGATATTTTTATGTTATATACAAAAAGAAAGGAGTGCACTCGATATGAATGCACTCCCTTTATTGTTTTTTCAACTGATATTATTTCAGTTCTGCGAGGTACTTGATAGTACGAACCATCTGAGAAGTGTAAGAGTTCTCATTGTCATACCAAGCAACAACCTGTACGAGAGAGTTGCCATCACCAA
>CADBSW010000124.1 GCA_902797505.1 uncultured Prevotellaceae bacterium
ACGTCGCACTCGACAGCAGCAACAAGCAGAGCACCGTCATCATTTTCACTAACGTGTTCTTTTTCATCTTCATTTGTTTTAGTTATTAATTAAATTTGACTTATTATAATAAGGTTACTACCAGGAAATCATTTGCCCACTTTATTGGCGCCAATTCCCCGGTCGTTAGATTTATAATGCTGTATTTGGATTGTTCTCGCTACTCTTAGCAAGGATAAATAGATGTGGCGTAAAGGTTTTTATCATAGGCAGTATGGTTATATTCTTTTTTACTTAATGGGCTGTTATCTTACGAAACATGCCTTCAAAGTGCAAAAATAATTCTTTTTTTATAGAAAAGCAACATTTTCGCAAAAAAAATAAAGAATGTAATGTTATTTTTCAACGTTTGTTTTTATGTTCTTCTCTCTGTTTCGGCAGAGAGAAAGAACCAAGAGAGACCATGCTGCACGCTTCGAGTCAGACAAAATGCGGTTCTTCACACTGTGCTGCGGGACTCGCTTCGCTCAAACAAGTCCTCGCACCGCCTAAAGGCGCCGTGTTCAGTCACCTCATTTTATACCTGACTCTCTCGCTATCGCAGCCATTTAAGGTCAAAGGCTCCTCCCCCTTGGGGAGGTTTGGGAGGGGCTCAACAACCATGCCGCCCCTATGATGGGGCGAGCTTACATTGAAGGGTAGGGGTATCCCTACCCGGTTAAGAGCGACGAGAAGGAGCGGTTACATCCCTCCCTTGGATAAGGGAGGGCGTGGGAGGGATCGAAGCCCCTCCTTATGGTAAGGAGGGGTTGGGGTGGTTGAGAGAAAGAAGGTTATTTTATTCCAAATTCTTTTTGCTGTATCTCTACTTCCTCAAGTGTCTTGCGGCGCTCCTCATCAGTCATCTGAACGGTGTTACCGGACTGACGACGGTTGACTGCTGATGCACGGCCTTTGCGTGGCGCATCCTTATAACACATAGGAATGAGGGTGGGTGTACTCTCTATTACCAAAGTATCTGCGGCAGGGGCATAGTTGCCTTCGTAAGCAGAGCGCGCGGTAATCGTGATCTTTCCCGCTTTGTTAGTGGAACGAACAAGAATCGGGGCACTACCCCACTCCACGATACGTGGATTCGCCATGATAGAAGCATCACCGATAAGTTCTCCCTCACCCTCTACGGTAAAGAAGATATTGTCTTTCGCCAAACGACGAACATTACCGTTATCATCGGTGATCTCTGCCACGACGACAATAAAGTCGGAGCCATCGGCCATCAGTTGTTTACCCATATCATCCACGCACAGACGAATCTTCGTAGAGCGGCGTGACGGCATCTTCTTCTCTGAGCACACCACCTTGCCATTCTTGATACCTTCTACCAAGAACGATACGTGTTGCCAGTCGCGCTTCTTATAACTATAGTCACGTGCTTTCCAGAAATCCCAGCAGTTCTTGAACACCACCGGTTGGTTGGGCATGCCATTGGGATTGTGTACCACGGGTAATGTCTTGACGATATCCCCCTCGAAGACAGTCAGACGAACGCTGTCACAATTAGAGAATACTACCACATCGTGGTCGGAGAACTGTGTCATCTCATGGGCGATGTATACCATCGGTGTGTCGGTGCCCATCGAACGGAACATCTCTGCCGCATATTTCTTCTGACGGAAAGCATCGTATATACCGCCCCAGTAAGGATCGGGATGGTAACCACGCTGATGATCGAAGGGGTGCCATTGTGCACCACCGATAAACTGTCGCTGACCAAGGAACATCTGTCCGTAGGTATCAGCCAATGAGAGGGCTGCTATCAGCATAGGCTTTTCTCCCCAGAAACGGGCCGCACGGTTAAGATTATTGTGCGCATACCAGTCGTCTACATACTCACCGAACTCACGCGTGAAGATACATTTGTTGGGTAATGCCGACGGATCAGCATTGGCATTGATCGCCTTGGTAGCATCCACACCTGTCTGCGAGACACCCGTCACATCCTCGGGCCAGCCATAGAGCACATCATAGTTGTCTTTCACACCGGCAGAGTTCATATCCGCAGCAGCCACCGGACGATACGGATAGGGGTATTCATCCTTTGTGATCTGCAGCGCCTGCAGGGCGAAATCCTCGGGATAACGTGTCTCGTTGAGGATCGGTTCCCACATCAGCACACACGGATGGTTACGGTCGCGACGGATAATCTCACGGGTATTCTGGTGCACCCGCTCAGCAAACTGCGGTTCTTTATTCCAATACTGCCATCCCGGGGTAGGAACAATGATGAAGATACCCAGTTCGTCGCAGGCATCCATGAACGAGGGATCCTGCGGATAATGTGCCGCACGGATGATGTTCATACCCACATCCTTGAGACGTTTGACATCACGCCACTGCTGACTGTTCGGCAGAGCATTGCCCACATAGGCAAAGTCCTGATGACGGTTACCGCCCACCAACTGATGATAAGGCTTGCCGTTCAACCAGAAACCATCCCTGCCACGGAACTCGAAAGAGCGGATACCCAAGCGTACGGCAACGCCATCATTGTCGACAGCATTCTTTCCTTGGAGCACCTTCACCTCGGCTATATATAAATAAGGTGTCTCGGGCGACCACAGATGCGGATTCTTCAAAGTGGTCTTCAGTATTGCCACATTCGACTTTCCTGCCGGCACGCTTACCGACTGTCTGATTGTCTTAACGATCTTGCCATCGGCATCCTTCAGGGATACCGCAATCGTGGGAGATGCCTTCTTAATCGTGTTGTTCATCACATCCACATTGACATAGACATCGGCACTTTTCTCAGAGATCTTATCGTAATGCACAAAGACACCGCCCCCTGCTACCTTGTTGGCTTCTATCGCATCGGTGATACCGACAAGCGGTTTGCCGATGAGCCACACGTCACGGTACATACCACCATGATAGGCAAAGTCGAGCGCACTCTGTTTCTTTCCCGGCGGATACGACTTATCGTCGCTGTTATCTGCCTTGACGGCGATCAGACAGTTGTCACCAGCCTTCACGCCTTCTTTCGACAGATCGATCGTTATGGGCAGATAACCTCCCAAATGTTCCTTCACCTGACGACCGTTCACGTAGATCCACTGTTTGCCCATGATGGCTTCGAAATGAACGGTGATCACCTTGTTCTTCATATCGGCAGGCACCACGAAGTGCTTACGATACCAGGTAACGCCTTGGTAGTTACGGCAGCCCGAGGCCTCAGCAGGCTCCAATCGTGAGGAGTGTGGTGCACAGACCACCTCCCAACGGGAATCGTCGAAGTTGACAGCCTCAGCCCCGGCAGCGTCTCCTAACAGGAAACGCCACCCTTGGTTGAAGTTGTATATCACTCGTCCACTATTCTGAAGCGGATAGAAACCGGCTACCGATGTAATCTGCTGGGCATGTACACCCAGGAATATAGTGATTAAAAGGAACGATAATGAGAGGATTCTTTTCATGGTTTTGCTATTTCAACATGTTTTACGCGGAGTCGTCTCCAGGTATATACCGTATGGAGATGTCCGTCTTTTGTCTGAATAATAGATGGATAAGAATACTGACTGATGGGGCTGTCCTCCAAGGTTATCCAATGATTCCAATGGATACCGTCGGTACTGCGCAGCAATGCCAATGGCGTACGGGCACCTTTCTGCTTGTCGGGCTCTATCGGCCACTGGTTACAAACCATGGCAAAACTGCCATCCTGCAGGGTTACCGCATCGAGTCCACTGTTGTTGTTCGGTAGATCGATCAACTGCAACTTACTCCAGGTAGCACCATTGTCAGAACTGAAGGTTACACCTACGTGACGGCTGCGTGTACGGCAGAGTGCCTCCAGACGACCGTCGGGCAATACGATGATAGACGGCTGGATAACCAACACGCCAGAATCGCATTTCACGAAGTCGGTACGTTTCCAGGTCTTACCCATATCATCGCTATATTCGAAATAGGCTTTCCAGCCATGACGCTCATCACTGGTAGGAGCAATCAGACGACCCTTATTCAGGATCGGTTTATTCTTGATGGCACCATAGAGACTATCGGGCAACTGCTCACGCTTGCTCCAGGTCTTTCCGCCATCCTTTGAACGTACCATCCAGCCTTTCCAACCGGCAACGTTAGGACCAATCTTGAAATAGATACGCAGTTCGCCGTTTGGCACCTGGTAGATAACCGGGTTCCAACAAGCCTCACGGTAATCCTTTGAGAACACACCGTCGGCCACCATCTGTGGAGCCGTCCAAGTGTCTGATCCCTTCGGTTTGCGGCTCACCCAGATACATACATCCGGATTACGCTCACGTGTTCCGCCGAAGTAAGTAGCTACCAGATCACCCTTTGTTGTCTCAGCGATGGAGGCAGAGTGACACTGTGGGAAGGAAGCCTCCTTGTAGAGGAACTCATCCACCAAGACAGAAGCGTCGCGGACAGGCATCTTCGTCTTAAACTCATACTTACCAGAACCAATCTGCTTCACCTCGCCATTCGGCAGGTAAACCTCTGCGGTGGTGTTGGCAGGAATCTCGATATTCCAGATGATCTGGTTCTTCTCCTTCTTCCAACGGCTCTTGATGTCACCATAGATACTCTTATAAGAAGCCTCGATATCATCCATCTCATCGACAGAGAAGTCGGGCTTGAGGATAATCTTCTTGAATCCCGGTTCTCCAGAACGGATACCGGCCACATCCTCAAACAACCACGACAGTAAGTCGCCCAAGAGCATCACGTGGTTACCACTGTTCATGGCAGGCGATGCGGTATCGCCATTCCACAACTCCCAGATAGTAGTGGCACCCTTCTCGGCCATAAAGCCCCAAGAAGGATAACTATTGCTGGTTGCCAAGAGCCAAGCCACATCAGAACGTCCCATGGCTGTGAGGCCGTGCATCAACCAACTGATACCGATAACGCCACACGACACATGACCGCCATTCAGGGTAATGATATTCTTGATGATATTCTTCTCCACCTCACCCTTTACATACGGATCGTCAACCATACCGAAGTAAAGCGGAAGCATATTCGCCGTCACGGTATTGTTGCCGTAGAACGTGCTGTCGGGATACAGGATATGTCCGGGAACAGTCGTGGTACCCTTATTGATTGTGAGGAACTTCTTGTTGAAAGCCTCTTTCGTCAGGGCTGCCTCCTTCTTGAAATAGTTGGCATCTGCTGTCAGACCCTGCATCTTGGCAAACTTCTCCATCAGCAGACTGATGCGATAGTAATAAGCAGAAGAGATCAGAGTACCGTCGGTGATACGCGCGGGATCCTGACTGTGTATCATCTCCTCTTTCTCTGGTGGCACACACCAGTCGCCATAACGGTCTTTCGTGATCAGTCCGTCTTTCTGATACTGGTACTTCAAGTGCTCCATCCAGCGCTTCACTGCCGGGTAATGCTTCCTCATCGGAGTCTCATTGCCATACTGGTTGTACAACATCTCCAAAGAGAAAGGCAGTGCTGCCGGCCAGGTAACGTTATCAGAATAGTAGTTCCAGTAAGCAGGAGCTACATCGGGAATCGTTCCATCCTCATACTGTGCCTCTTCGATATCACGCACCCACTTACTGTACAGGGTGTTGTTATCCAAGATAAAGGCCTCGCCATAGCATCCACGGGTGCGGTCGCCTAACCACGGCTGGCGCTCATCACGCTGCGGACAGTCAACCGGCATACCTTTATAATTAGAGCGCACGCCACGGATGGCATTGGCAAATACCGTATTCAAGGTCTTGTTACCAGAAACGAACTTACCCGTCTGTTCCATCTCATCGGTCACTACCTCAGCAACGAAGTCGTTGGCTGTAGCTGCAGGTAATCCTGTTACCTCTGCATAGCGGAAGCCATGATAAACGAAGGTGGGCTGCCACCACTTATTCTGTTCTTTACCATTGGCTACATAGTAGTCGGTAGAGTAAGCATGACGGAAGTTGGCACGCCACAGTTCACCCTTCTCATCCAACTTCTCAGCGAACCGGATCTTCACGGTGTCACCCTCTTTGAGGTTGTTCAAGCGCAGCTTTAACCATCCTGCCATATTCTGTCCGAGATCAAGAATCAGGTGATCGCCCTTCTTGTTCATCTCCTTTACAGGTACCTGCTCGATCACCTTCATACCGGGAGTCATCTGTCCACGCAAGGTTCCCAGAGGGATGGCTACACGCTGTGCAGGACTCCAGCTACTGTCATCATAGCCCACTTCATTCCAACCTGTCAGTTCTTTGCGGGCATCGTAGATCTCACCGTCATACTCGTTGTTCGAGCGGATAGCACCGTCGGCATTCAACTTCCACTTATCATTGGAAGATATCACCTGTCTCTTACCATCCTTATAGAGGATGATCAGGGTGGCACGCAGTTTCGGATAACCGAAGTTGGTAATCTTATACGGTTTCTTCTTCTGTTGCATGGTGTAGTAACGGCCATTACCCAATACCACACCAAGGGCATTCTTCTCGCTCAAGAGGGAGGTTACGTCATAGGCATTGTACATTACGGTCTTACGATAATCTGTCGGGACGGGTGCCAACACCTGGTCGCCGATGCGCTTACCGTTGATAAATGCCTCGTACATGCCCAGTCCACTGATATACAAGGTGGCACGGTCGATCTCTTTGTCGGCAGTAAACTCCGTACGGAGATAACGGCTTGACAACTGACTGTGCTCCTCTTCCTTATCCCAAGGATTGGCGCGATCCAGTCCAATCCACTGTCCACTCCAATCGGAAGTATACAACAGACCGACATTAAACAGGGCCACGTCACTCCACTCAGACTCTCCCTTGTTGGTGGTTACCTTAACACGCCAGTAACAACGGGTATCCGAGCGCAGTGGTTTTCCTGCATAAGTGATCCACTGCGACTGGTCGGTATTCACGGTTGTATCCCACAGGTCACCCTCCAACTTCGTCGCTTTTGCCAAAGAAGAAGAGACGATCAGACGATAGGCTGTCTGCTTGACATCACTCTGTGTTGACTTAATCTGCCAACCAAGGCGAGGGGTGGCTGTATCCAAACTCATCGGATTGACCATGCGCTCTGTACGGAGTTCTCCGACAGATACCGCTGGAACCTGCACTTTCTTGGGTTTTGCATGGATCGTCAGTGCCATCAACAGGCACAGAACGACTAAAATATTCTTTTTTACCATTTCTCTACCAGTTTTGTTTGTGATTTCGAGATATAGTTCTTATCCGTATCAACGGCGATGAGCACGCGGTCGCTGTTGTTCATATAAGCACCATCATAAACAAACTCCGTCACCTTACTGTCATACTCACCTAAGTAGTTGAGTAATCCGTCGGTAGGATTCATCATCCACACATTCTTTTTCTTACCGGAGATCTTGGTCAGATCAATCTGCATGGGTTTGCCACTATAGTTGTAAACCAACAGATAATCATTTCCACGGGTAGCGATCACACGGTCGTAACGCTCACCATTCTGTCCGGCGATAACACTCTGGTCACCGATACGTTCTGTAAACGGGAATGCAAGGATCAGCCATTTCAGGTATTTCATCTGGTTCAGGCCTGGATCGTTCATAGCCTCCCACCAAGGTTTCTTTGCGAAGAAAGAACCGCCGACACCCGGACGGAGGAACTGCATGATGGAGTTATGACCATAGGTATGTCCGAAAGAACCGGCAAAAACAGACCAGTAGGCATAGCGACGCACGTCGTAATCCTGCCAGCGCGGTTCATTCTCATTATGCAAGCCCTGTGGGATATCCTCATAAGAAGGTTCTCCGTCGATCACCGGTTTGATCGGTTTCACCGCAAAACTCATATCTACATAGCGCCAGTTATCCTCCTCCGTATTATCCTTAATCGCATAGTCACCATCACCATTACGTTGTCCGTAACGACGGTGACCACTCTGGAACATATTGAAATCCAACCACTCACGATCATTGAACCACTTAGCAGAGTAGGTACGTCCTAAAGGATGATAGGTCATCACATGATTCGGGTCGTACTTCTTGATAGCACGTGCCAGCGCATCCCAGATCTCCGGACTGCGGTCGCCACGGATATCACCACCGATCATCCAGATAATATTCGGCTTATCCTTATAGCGCTCGCCCAGGAACTTACCGTAGGCAGCGGCTTTCTTCACATCCATCCTGCTCAGCTGAGAACCCCAGATACAGTCCATGGCGATATAGATACCGTTGCGGGCAGCCACATCGATAATATAATCCATATGTTCCCAATAGCCATAGACACCTTCTTTCGTCACCTTTGAGAAATCAAACTCAGCGTTGTTTCCCGGATGACCATAGATATTAAAGGTAGGAATGCCATTAAGCACCTGAATCTGTTCCACATTATAACCAGCCTTACGCTCCAGTCCTAAGTAATAGCCTACCTCATCACGGTTTAAGCGCTCGGGCATCAACCATGATGTATTGCCTAACCAGAAGAACGGAGTGCCGTTTTCGTGTACCAGATAACGGCTGTTCTTGGATACTACCAGTTTGCCGTTATCCCAAGGATGATAGATTGTTTCTCGCGCTGCCTCTACCGACAATGCCAGAAACATCAGTAACATTAGTGTGATTGACTTTTTCATTTATTGTTGTTTTTTAAATGATCGAGTTGTTTTTTTCGAGATTACGAGATGTCGAGATGTCGAGATTACGGGATCTCGTGATCACGAGATCTTGAATTATTTCTTGGGAATGAACCGCAAGGTATTCTGGCTCTCTATGGTTACCTTCTCCTCATCAAGCATCTTCTCATCCAGTCCGAAGGTATCGATGAAGAAACGATATACGGCATTGCGCTTGTTGGGACCGAAGTCGTGACGCTCTTTCGGCAGATGGATATTAGACACCTTCTCTTTCGCGCCATAGAATCCATAGATACGCTGCAGATAGGGATACTCTAATTCGGGTGTCGTAGAGGTCCAGTCACCACCATCGCTCACCACCATCATCGGTTTGGGTGCGAACATGGCAGCAAGCTCTGCATTACAAGTACCGCCACCTGCTAACTGGATAGGCAATCCACTCTCGCAAGGACAACCGCCATCAAACCATGAAGACATACTCACTACTGGATTAGAAGCGGTGAAACGATCATCGAGCACTGACAGGAGAACCGTCTGTGTACCACCACCAGAACCACCATTGACACCTACTCGGGAAACATCCACATCCTTGCGCTTGATCATCCAGTCGAGGATACGGATACCATTGAGGATCTGCATCACATGAGCCTCAGGCGTACGGTGTGCCTTTGATCCCACTTCATCTTCTGATTCGCCCCATCCCCAGAGGTCGTAATCCACACAGATAGCACCCATACGGGCTAACGTGCCCAAGCGTTGCTGCTGCACCTTGCCGTAACGACCGTCGTAAAAGTGTCCGTTCGGACAGATAATCAACGGATGCTTTCCTTTCTTTGCCGGAGCATAGATAGAACCTTTCACGGTATGACCATTCACCGTCTTCAGACAGAAGTTCTGCACGGTATAACCATCAAGTTTACGGATCTTGGTATATTGCGGAGCCTCATTGACACACTTCTCCAACAGGGCATCAATGCCAAGGCGCTCGCGCACTTCCTTACGTACGACAGCCTTACGAGCCTCCCACTGCTCCTTATTATTATATAAGGTATTTAGATAGGCGATCAACTTTTCACCGTCGGCCGGTGTACGACGCGCATACTCATAAGGCTTTACCTTCCACAGATTGCCGTTTTGATAGACCACTTTGAAGTCAAATGGCATGAGCACATTCTGCAGCGTCTCATCTAAAGAATACGGACGAATACGGAAATCGGCATAGTCAAGCACCAGTCCGGTGGTATCCACGTCACCACATTTCAACCGTACATCGAAACGCTTCTCAATATCTTTGATCACGTCGCTGAGTGGACGCGCAAACTTTGTCTCATAGGTCTGTGCCGTGGCATGCATACTGCAAAGGACACAGAAAGCAAGAAATATCTTTTTCATGTTATGGTAACTGATATGTTAATTCTCCTAATGTGCTGCGGTTGGCTACTCTCTTGCCATCCACCAACAAGGTAAGACCAGTGCCCTGATGATAACGCTGTCCGTCTTCATCCCACAAGATGGTCAACAGATGACCCTGATAAGGCACGGCATCCAGACAGAAATACTTCCATTGTCCGGCAGGTACCAACGGATGGATCACCACCTTCTTCTCGGCTTGCGGACGAACGCCCACCAACCCGCTAATCACCAAATCGGCAAAGGTAGAGTGGTTATAATAACGACTGCGCTCACGGTCGCCCATCAGCCAGGCACCATTCTTCTCATCGAGGTACTCTCCGATATACGGGCGACCTCTGTGATGCTGACTCTCCACGTATTTCTTCATCTCACGGAAATACACGGTATCACCGATGACCGGTTGTGCGGCACTATTCAGGTAGTTAGCAAAAGCCGTCAGCGTCTGACTGGTAGCGAAGGGCCAGATAGCACCATCCCACTCGCAGGTACCTACGCCATGAGAACGGAACTGCGGATGACGGCGCTCGGCGGTTGTCAGTCCGTAAGGAGCAGAGAAGCCTTTCTCATCCACCAGTTGCAGCCAGGCTGTCTCGAAACGCTTTTCCTGAGGCATATTGAAATACCAAGGGATAAAGCCGATAGCCTCGCGCACATTGGCAGAGGTATCTTTCTGCAGGGTCTCGAAGAACTGATGCTGCTCGTTCCACAGATTTTTCTCGATCTTCTCTTTCAGCGTCTGAGCCTCCTGGTCGTACATCTTTGCCTTGTCGTTATCCCCATACATCCGGTTGATAGCAGCCAGCGCACGGGCATTACCATACATATAACTGTTGATGGTAGGACGGGCATACTGCTGGCGACGGGCTCCTGAGATGCTCTCTTCCATACCGTCGCGCACGTCAGCCTGCCAATACAAGCCGTTAGGCAATTGATGTGTACTCTTCCAATCAGCATATTCTGCCTCGAGAGAGGCCTTGAAGTCTTTGAGATTCAATGCTGTTCCCATCACCTTCCATGCCTCGTAGATAGCGGCAGGGTTCCAAGAAGAGAACTTATTCATCTTCGACATCGGTTTCCCTTCATTACCGAAATACCAAGTGCGGAGTATCTGATTCAGGTAGATAGGATCACGCATCCAGCGAGACTCCATCACATGATGACCGATTGCACAGGCGATGAGGTTGTATTTATCTGCATACGAACGGTTCACGAGGAACTCTGTCATACCAAAACCTACAGGGGTGTTGACGATATGTTTGCGCAGACTCCACCAACGGTAATAATACATCTCCTCCATATCCTTATCGGGACAGTCGAAGAGGGGCACATTCTGCTGCATCCACTCCCAAGACTTCGCGTTAGGAATGTACGACACGATGTTCTCATCCTCCATACCGTTGAAGTATTCCACGTAATGACGGTAGTCAGCAGCGGATAACACAGCAGAAGGAGCATCTGCCTGTTGTAAGATATTTGGCTCATCGGCATTCGTCAGTGGGAATGCCTTTGGATCCATCGGGCGTGATACAACGTTAGAGATAAAGTAAGAAGCCTCGGGATCTGTCTCATCGGCACGCGGCATATCGAAGTCCTGATCAGCCGGTGTCTCGATATTCGGTTCGGTAAAGAGTGCTCCTGTGCGGAAGACGATACGGGTGATGGCCTCTACCGGAGTATCAAACTGTCTGACACAAGCGCGCTTGCCATTCACGAAATAGACAGCACGGTGCATGCCGCAAGAGAGCATCGCCTTGACATGATATGTCTTACCTGCCTCATACTGCCGTTGCATCATACCGAAGCGGGCACCACCCTTGATGCGCATATCACCTGTCTCGTCAATCTGAATCCTGCTCGCCATATTACCCTTAGCATCCAAGAACTCGATATAGAGTGCACCATGGTTGTTTTGCAGAGCACAGAGATCCATCTCCACCTCAACCTCCTTGCTGGCAGGAATCACGCGCTCCACCTTCGCATAGTCGTAAGGATCGGAGTCGCGGAGCATCAAACCACCCTTCTCAAGGGTTACCGGACACAGACGAGGTACATAGAGGTTCCAGTCGTTCATATCCGACAACTGCTTATAACTGCCAAAGCCGGCGGCATGACTGGTAGCCTTTGTCAGGACGGGTACCACGATTCTGCTCACCCACATATCCTCTTTATTGTTTGAATACGTTACCCAGAGGTTGCCATCCGGTGGCGTTCCGTTGCCTTCCTGAATACCACGGGTGTACTGCGGACCATAGTTTTTGTATCCTCCGCCATGACGCTCAGGAGTGATATCACCATGAACGAGGTTCAACGTAGTATATTCCAATCCGTCTTTACTCAGACTGATAGCCAGTGGCCAACGATATTCAGCAGGGTTATAGACCGTGGCATAGGTTCCGTCGGAGAGGCGCTGTCCCCAGATCTTCGCATTACTGTTGACAAAGCCCGGTGCACGGGTGGCAGGCTCTCGCCATGTCAGTCCGCGGTCTGTACTGATACTCTGCAGGGCATGTTTCCACAAACCGACGATTCTTCCATCGGGCAAGGTATAGTAACAAAAAGCTTTATAGTCTTTGTTCAGTGGTATCAGCGGATCGTTCTTATCGGCTTCCTCCACCCACTGCATACGCTGTGTCGCGTCGGCCAATATCTCATCGCAAGCCTTCACGAAAGCCTTGTCCTTCGATTTCTTATAATATGGGTAGTCGGTGTTCTTCTGGTTGAAGCCGTGGTTATAGTAAATAAAGTATATCGGTCCGAAAGAACCGTCGGCCTTGATCTCACGGACCACCCTGCCGATGCCGTTTCCATCGTTGGGATGATCCTTCAGGGTAAGGGCGATGCCGTAGTTTCCGGTAGCGATCAACTTATCACTCTTCGACACGTAGAAGCCCACACGTTGGTGCATCACGGCCTTGATATCCTTCGCCACCACACCAGGCAGTTCTTCCTTGGTCGTTCCGTCGGGCACTTTATATTCAGGGAAGAGTTCCACGGGAGCCGTCCACGTATAACCATCTGTGGATGTCATCAGCATCGTCTTACCCGGTGCCTCATGCTCATGACGCGGATCGGTAAGATAATGCACATAAAATTTCCCATGCCAATAGGCCATCATCGGCTGATGGTTGTAAGTCCATGGCTTGGCACCACGCATCATCTGGATGTTATGCACACCTACAACCGGACTCAATCCGCCATCATGGCGACCGGGATAGGCTACTTCCGTTCCGGTATAATGCACCATATCACGGATATCTACGGTTTTAGAATTACTCTGCGCCTCCTGTGCATTCGCATGAAAAGAAAACGCTGTCAACAAACTAATGATTAATAGCTGACGTCTCATATACCTTATTATAATCGATTATATAATATTACGACGTCTTCCACCTCCATTTGTAACCAAAAAGTGTTGAGCAACGGATAGGAATATAACCACTACCGAG
>CADBSW010000125.1 GCA_902797505.1 uncultured Prevotellaceae bacterium
CAACAGCCTTAACAGCCTTGTCGATACCGCGCTTGAGGTCCATTGGGTTGGCACCTGCGGTAACGTTCTTCAAACCAACGTTGATGATGCTCTGAGCCAGGATGGTAGCGGTAGTAGTTCCGTCACCGGCATCGTCACCAGTCTTGCTGGCAACACTCTTCAGCAACTGTGCACCGGTATTCTCAAAACGGTCTTCCAACTCGATCTCCTTGGCTACGGTGACACCGTCCTTGGTGATCTGAGGAGCACCAAACTTCTTCTCAATGATTACGTTACGGCCTTTAGGACCAAGTGTTACTTTAACTGCGTTAGCCAACTGATCTACACCATTCTTGAGCAGATCGCGGGCATCCATATTGAATTTAATATCTTTTGCCATGATTAATTTCTCCTTATTTTATTTGTTCTGTTATTTGATAATAGCGAGTACATCACTCTGACGCATCATCAGGTATTTCACACCGTCGTATTCCAACTCGGTTCCTGCGTATTTGCCGTAGAGCACCTCATCACCTTCCTTGAGGATCATCTCTTCGTCTTTTGTGCCGTTACCGGTAGCAACGATTTTACCGTGCATAGGTTTCTCTTTTGCTGTATCAGGAATGATGATACCGCCAATCTTCTCCTCAGCAACTGCGGGGAGTACCAGAACTCTGTCTGCTAATGGTTGAATGTTCATAATTATAATTTTTAAGTTTTATTGAATACGTTCCTTATGACTACGTTTTGTAGTCACCGATAACAATGCAAAGACTATGCCAAAATGACAAGCAGACGGCTGTCCGACAAATTGTCAGTCGATTAACTGTTTCTCGTCTTGTCGTTGGCAATGGGCAGTCGTACCCACAGCCATCGGGGCAGCATGCGCCATAAGGGTGTCAGGATGCGGTATTTCCAGTCGACGATGCGTACATGCCGTTTCTTATAGATACTGTCGACGATCTCCTTGGCTACGTTCTCCGGACGGAGCAGCAGGGGATAGCCCTCACCGCCGTTGAGCAGGGCGGTAGCCACAAATCCCGGACGGATATCCGTGAAATGAATATTCAACTTACGCAGATGTGCCTGTTGCTCAAGGGCTTCGATATATTTGTTCTGGAAAGATTTAGTGGCGCTATAAGAGGGGGCGGCTCCCAGTCCTTTGGTGCCTGCTATGGAAGAGATCACGGCGATGGTTCCTCCGCCATGCTCTGCCATATATCTGAAGGCGGTGCCTACCATCCGTGTAAAACCGATGCCGTTGGTCATCACCGTATTCATCTCGATGTCTTCCTGCAATGACAGGTTCTGCTTGCCGATGCCCGAGGCATGGAAATACAAATCGATACCCCCCAGTGTGTCGATAAGTCGCAACAGTTGGGTGCCGGCCTCTTCCTTGGTGATATCGATGTTGGCTACCTCTACCTGTTTGGGATAGCATGCCTTGATGTCGTATAGCGCTTCCTGCCTCCTGGCGGCAATGCCTACGGTCCATCCGTCTTCTATCAGTCGGATGGCAACCTCTCTTCCGATACCGGAAGAAGCTCCTACAATAATCGCTTTCTTGGTATTCATGGATCTGTCATTTCAATTGTTTATTCTTTTTGCAAAAGTAAAGGATTCTTTCTATACGACAAAATTCTCAGCGGCGTATTTGTCATTTCGTTTTCTTTTGGTAAAAAAGTTTTGCAGGAAAGGACGAAGACCTGAAAGGTTGTAGTAGGAAAAAGAGCTGTGTGTAAGCATCATCCCGCATGGTCAATCCCGTAGGGATGTCACAGAGTAGGCGGGGGCGTGAACCCCCGTTAATTATCGGTAGAATAGCGTAACCCCAAAGGAGTGACAGGTTTGTTGTGTCGCCCCGCTGGGGCTTATATATTGGGGGCATATCTCTCACGGGGGTTACACCCCCGCCTATGCTCTGTCGCCCTTTCAGGGCTTTACATCAGTAGATAGTTATACTTTTGAACGTTGAGATGATGATTAAACGAGGGAGTCTTAGTACACAAAACTCCGAGTATTGGTACTTAAAACTCCGAGTCCAGATACTCCGGACTCCCAGTCCAAGTACTCCGGACTCTCAGTCCGAGTACCCCGGACTCTTCTCCTTTTTATATATATTATTGTGGAAAAGTTCTCAAAAGTTCACAAATTATTGGAACATATTAAAAAAAATATTATCTTTGCATTATTCTTTGCATAATCTTCGAGTAAGAGATGGTTTTACTCGGCAACATAGATTACATATAAAAATATAGTAGATATGAAAGATTTTCTGAAAAATGTATTGGCCACATTTGTGGGAATCCTTTTGTTTTTCCTCATTTTTGGCATTTTGGGAGTTATGAGTTTGGTAGGCATGGTAGCTTCTACTGATGCCGCAACGAATGTGAAAGACAATTCTGTGATGGTAGTCAAGTTAGACGGTGCCATGGAAGAGCGTTCAGAAGGCGATGTCAAGACACAGTTGATGGGTGGTGGCAGTTCTGCCATCGGTCTGGACGATATGCTGACGGCTATCCGGAAAGCGAAGGAAAATAAGAATGTCAAAGGTATCTACTTGGAGGCCGGTATGTTCCGGCCCGACAGTCCTGCATCAATGGTGGCCTTGCGCCATGCCCTCTTGGACTTCAAGAAGAGTGGCAAGTGGATCGTGGCCTATGGCGATCAGTACACACAGGGCACCTATTATCTGTGTAGTCTGGCTGACAAGGTGTGGCTGAATCCCATTGGAATGATCGACTGGCATGGTATGGCTGCCGAGCCGATGTTCTATAAAGACCTGATGGCAAAGTTTGGCGTGAAGGTGCAGTTGGCTAAGGTAGGCTCCTACAAGAGTGCTCCTGAGATGTTCACGGCCGACAAGATGAGTGATCCCAACCGTGAGCAGGTGACTGCCTATATAACAGGTATCTGGAATACGATGGTCAACGATGTGTCAGCCAGTAGGAAGATCAGTGCTGAGCAGTTGAATACAATTGCCGACAACCTGCCTATGTTTGATGATCCTCAGAATTATCTGAAGATGAAGTTGGTCGACAAACTGATGTACACCGATGAGGTGAAGGGTGAGGTAAAGAAGTTGCTCAAGTTGAAAGACGATGATAACATCAACCAGATCAGCGTAGCACAGATGATGAGTGCTAAGGAAGATTCGAAGAAGGGTGATGAGATTGCCGTTTACTACGCATATGGAGATATCGTAGATAAAGAGGGATTTAGTCTGCTCTCTGGTGGTGGTCATCAGATCGTCGGTAATACAGTTGCCAAGGACTTGGCCGAACTGGCAAAGGACGATAATGTGAAAGCCGTGGTTATCCGTATCAACAGTGGTGGCGGTAGCGCCTATGCCTCTGAGCAGATCTGGCGTGCTATCACCTTGCTGAAGGAGAAGAAACCGGTGGTTGTCAGCATGGGCGGCATGGCTGCCTCTGGTGGTTACTACATGAGTTGTCCTGCCAACTGGATCGTGGCAGAGCCTACCACACTGACAGGTAGTATCGGTATCTTCGGTATGTTCCCCGATGCCAGCAACCTGCTTACACAGAAGTTGGGCATTAAGTTCGACGAGATCAAGACCAACAAGCACTCAAACTTCGGAACAAGATGCCGTCCGTTCAACGAGGAGGAGATGTCTTTCCTGAACATGTATATCGAGCGCGGTTATCAGTTGTTCCGCAAGCGTGTGGCCGACGGTAGAAAGCAGCCTGTTGAGGCTATTGAGAAGATTGCCCAGGGTAGGGTATGGCTCGGACAAGATGCGCTGAAGATCAAGCTCGTGGATGAGCTCGGTGGCTTGGATGCTGCTGTGAAGAAGGCAGCCCAGTTGGCTAAGGCAGATGAATATCATACCAGTGCCTACCCGGCTAAGGCTGGTCTGATGGATCAGTTGATGGGCAGTGTGACCAGTGGTGGCGACAACTACCTCGATGCCCGTCTTCGTGAATACCTGGGAATTTACTATGAGCCATTCATGCTGATGAAGAATATCGACAAGCAGAGTGCTATCCAGGCACGTATCCCCTTTGAGCTTAATCTAAGATAATACGTTGACATGGAGGGCGATTTCATCACAATCCATAAAGGACTACTGCCGTTCAGCTGGCTTTACGGAATCGGTGTACGCTTCCGTAACCAGTTGTACGACTTAGGTATTCTCAAGAGTAGGGCCTTCGATGTGCCTGTCATCTCTGTGGGAAATATCACCGTGGGCGGCTCTGGTAAGACACCGCATGTGGAGTATCTCATCAACCTGCTCAAAGACAACGTGCAGGTGGCTGTGCTCAGCAGAGGGTATAAGCGCAAGTCGAAAGGCTACGTGCTGGCAGATGCCGATACCACGATGCCGATGATCGGTGACGAGCCTTACCAGATGAAGAAGAAATTCCCCAAGGTGCATGTGGCCGTGGATAAGAACCGTGTGGAGGGTATCGACCGGCTGACTACCGATGAGGAAACATGTAATACGGATGTGATCCTGCTGGATGATGCCTACCAGCATCGTAAGGTGAAGCCGGGCATCAACATTCTGCTGGTGGATTATCACCGATTGATTATCTACGACCAGCTGTTGCCTGCCGGACGACTGCGTGAACCAAAACAAGGGAAGAACCGCGCAGATATCGTGATCGTGACGAAATGTCCGAAAGATCTCAAGCCGATGGAGTTTCGGGTGCTTACCAAGGCCATGAATCTCTATCCCTATCAGAAACTCTATTTCACCACACTGAATTACAAGGACCTGAAACCAGTCTATTGTGGTGATAAGCGCAAACTGGAAGACATCAAGCCAGAAGAGAATATCCTGCTCATCACAGGTATTGCGTCTCCACGACAGATCATCTACGACCTGAAGCCCTACTCAGAGCATATCGTGCCAATGACCTTCGGCGATCATCACCAGTTTACGAAAAAGGATATACAGAAGATCAACGAGCGCTTCGCCGAGATGCCAGAACCGAAGATCGCCATTACGACAGAGAAAGACAATGCGCGGTTGTTTGGCATGGAAGGACTCTCTGACGAACTGCGCCATCATCTGTTTGTATTGCCGGTCGAGATCGGTTTCATGCTCGACCAACAAGAAGAGTTTAATCAAAAAATTATTGGGTATGTACGCAAGAATTCAAGAAACAGCATCCTGGTTAAAGGAAAGGATGACCACAAACCCGCAAATAGCAATCGTGCTGGGAACGGGTCTCGGACAATTAGTTTCAGAAATAACTGATGCCTACGAGATACCTTATCAGACCATCCCTAACTTCCCGGTATCTACCGTGGAGGGACATAGTGGAAAACTGATTATCGGTAAGTTGAACGGCGTGGATGTAATCGCCATGCAGGGCCGCTTCCATTATTATGAAGGCTATGCCATGCGTGACGTGACATTCCCTGTGCGCGTGATGTATGAGTTGGGCATCAAGATGCTGGTGGTGTCGAATGCCTCCGGAGGTATGAACCCCGCATTCAGCATCGGCGACCTGATGATCATCACCGACCATATCAATAACTTCCCCGAGCATCCTCTGCGCGGAAAGAATTTCCCCACAGGGCCCCGCTTCCCCGATATGCATGAGGCATACGACAAGGAGTTTGTACGCATCGCCGACCAGATTGCAGCAGATAATAATATCAAGGTGCAGCATGGTGTTTATATGGGTGTGCAGGGACCGACCTTCGAGACTCCGGCAGAATATCGCTTCTATCGTATCGCAGGAGCCGACTGTGTGGGAATGAGTACTGTGCCTGAGGTTATCGTGGCACGCCACTGCGGTATCCGTGTGTTTGGCATCAGTGTGATTACCGATTTAGGAGGATTCGACAATCCTGTGGAGGTATCGCATGAGGAGGTGCAGATAGCGGCCGCTAAGGCGCAACCCATCATGACATTCATCGTGAAGGAACTGATCAAGAAGGTGTCTATATAATATAATAAGGTGTAATCATCTTATAAAAACTGAATAATGGAAATAGCAAAACTGGGTGAGTTCGGACTGATCAAGCGTCTGACCGGACAAATCCAAATGAAGAATACATCAACACGAAAGGGAGTAGGGGATGACTGTGCTGTGCTGACCTACCCCGACAAGGAAGTATTGGTAACCACCGACATGCTGATGGAGGGGGTACATTTCGACCTTACTTATATCGATATGCAGCACTTAGGGTATAAGTCGGCCATGGTGAATATCTCGGATGTCTTTGCCATGAACGGCACTCCACGGCAGATGCTCGTCAGCGTAGCCATAGGTAAACGGTTTACCGTAGAGGATATGGAGCAGTTCTATCAGGGATTGCGACTGGCATGCGACAAATGGGGCGTTGACATCGTCGGTGGTGATACCACCTCCTCGTTTACAGGCATGGCCATCAGTATCACTTGTATTGGTGAGGCACAGAAAGAAGAGATCGTCTATCGCTCGGGTGCACAGGATACGGATCTGATCTGCGTATCCGGTGATCTGGGTGCCGCCTATATGGGATTACGACTGCTGGAGCGCGAGAAGATGGTGTACTATCAACAGTTGGACGAGACGCGTAAGAAGCTCAGGGATGCCAAGGCTGCAGGGGCCACGGATGAACAACTGCGACAGTTGCGTGATCATCTGGCATCACTGGAATCTTTCGAGCCCGACTTCGCCGGTAAGGAATATCTGTTGCAAAGACAGCTGAAACCCGAGGCGCGTGGTGATATCATCCAACGATTGCGTAATGAGGGTATACAGCCAACGGCGATGATGGATATCTCTGATGGACTGAGTTCAGAACTCTTGCATATCTGTGAACAGAGTGGAGTGGGGTGCCGGGTGTATGAGAAGAATATCCCGATCGACTACCAGACGGCTGTAATGGCAGAGGAACTGAATATGAACGTGACCACCTGCGCCATGAACGGCGGTGAGGATTATGAATTGCTGTTTACCGTTCCTATCGGTGACTATGAGAAGGTGAACGACATGGAGGACGTAAAGATCATCGGACATATCACCCGGAAGGAGTTGGGACATATCCTGGTGAGCAGGGATGATCGTGAATTCGATATCAAGGCACAAGGGTGGAATCCTTTGCAAAGTGCAAAGTGCAAAGTGCAAAGTGAAGAGTGAAGAATGAATCGTTTATAAGGCTGTATTTGCTAAAGAATGTTAATGTAATAAACATTTTATTGTAATTCGTTTCGCACTTCTAAGTTTTTTTGTACCTTTGCAATCGCAAAAGAAAAATGGTGCCTTAGCTCAGTTGGTAGAGCATCGGACTGAAAATCCGTGTGTCCCCGG
>CADBSW010000126.1 GCA_902797505.1 uncultured Prevotellaceae bacterium
CTGACTTCTTGAAGAATAAGGGCAGTCTGGTAGATCGTATCAATACGTTTGCCAGCAATCTGATGGCTCTTCGTGACGCTCCAGTGCTGGATGAGGAGTATAATGGTCCGGTGATGTTTGAGGAGATGGCATCTGTCTATTCGTTGACCGATCCTGTCATTGCTGCTGTGTGTGCCAGTCATGCGCTCCAACCTGCCGATGATGATTACGGTAAGAAGATAGGTCAGGAGATCATCGACAAACGGATCAGTGCCGTCAATTACAGCGACCGCAGGGATTATAATGGTGTTCCGCTGATGGGTGCCTACAGTGTTGATGCAGATGGTATCGTGCCTGAGAAAGAACTGTTGCTTGTCGAGAATGGTGTTCTCCGCAAACAGCTCAACAACCTGCGTCCTACACCGTTTGCCAAGAATAGTACGGGTAGCTGTCGCTTCCCCGTTAATCCTGGTGTTCCCTCACCCGAGATATCCTTCGGTTCTCTGCATATCAAGGCCGTGAACACCACCGCCGACGAGAAGATGGAGAAGACGTTGCTGAAGACTGCCAAGAAGGCAGGACTGAAGAATGCGTATATCGTTTCCCTGCCAGAGGGTTGTTCGCTGATGCGCCTCTATCGTATCGATACAAAGACCGGTCAGCGTACCCTGATGCGCACAGACAATATGGTAGAATCTAAACAAGCCCAGTTGAAGGCCCTTGTTGCTGTCTCTGCCAAGGAGAAGGTTGTCAATATGGCTAACTCGACGCAGAACAGCGTTATTGCTCCCCGTGCCTTTATCGTGGCAGAGAGTAAGATCGCCAAGCCTGTCCTACGTGCAGCCCCAATCCCCGCCGTGACTTATCCGCTGAACAGATAGGCAGGGCCCCCGTGTAAAATGAAGAGTGAAGAGATTTCTTCACTCTTCATTTTTTTATTCTTCACTTTTCACGGGGGCTTACGCACCCCGCCTATTCTCTATCGCCCCTATGGGGCTTTTTCCCCTCCCTCTCGGGGAGGGATAGGGAGGGGCTTATTCTTCACTCTTCACTCTTCACTCTTCACTTTTTATTCTTCACTTCTCATAACCGACATCCACAAAAAACGTTATTTATTATAAATAAATGGAGATGGATGGACCATTTATTGATTTTATTGTTACTTTTGCAAAGAAAATTTTTTGTTAGATGAGAAATAAAACTAATAGATGGGTATTGCTTGTGCTGATGATGGTCTGCACAGCTATCTGTTCAGCGCAGTCGGTGGCCCCTGTTGCCGATAGTGCGGCCGTAGTGGCACAGGCAGCAGATACCAATGTGGCAGTCGACTCATTAGACCTGGCGATGGCAGCTGCTGCTGCCGATGGTGAGTCGATGGGTTTCCACCAGGTGCTGAAGATGAAGTTCATCGAGGGTAACGCAGGTTTTATGTCGTTGGTGGCCTTGGTATTGGTCTTAGGCTTAGCCTTCTGCATTGAGCGTATTATCTACCTCAGTCTGTCGGAGATCAACGCCAAGCGACTGGTGAAGGATATCGAAGACCGCTTGATGAGCAATGATGTGGAAGGGGCGAAGACCCTTTGCCGTGATACGCGCGGACCGGTGGCCTCTATCTGTTATCAAGGACTGTTGCGTATCAACGAGTCGATGGAGAATATCGAGCGCAGTATCGTGAGTTATGGTGCCGTACAGAGTGCCAACCTGGAGAAGGGCTGTTCGTGGATCACCCTGTTTATCGCGATGGCTCCCTCGTTGGGATTCCTCGGCACGGTGATCGGTATGGTGATGGCCTTCGACCAGATACAGACAGCCGGCGATATCAGTCCTACCATCGTTGCCTCGGGTATGAAGGTGGCGCTGATCACCACCATCTTCGGTATCATCGTGGCATTGATATTACAATTGTTCTATAATTATATCCTCACGAAGATAGAGCACCTCACCAGTCAGATGGAGGAGAGTGCCATCACCCTGTTGGATACCGTGATGAAATATAAGTTGACCCGATGAAGAACGAGTGGATGATCGACGGACTGTTCTGGTTGCTCTACATCATGCTGGCGCTTACTGTAGTGCTAACCCTCGTATCGGTAGTACGTGCATGGATTAACCGTGACAAGACTGCCGATGTGCAGAACCGTATTCCCGTGGCCCGCATCCGTTATGTGGCGATTGCCGTATTGGTGGTATGCCTGCTGCTCACCTATGTCTTCGGTTCTTCATCGCCCCTGAATATCAACGGTGTGCTGTTTACCGACACCTTCTGGTTGAAACTCTCGGATATGTTCCTCAATACCGCCTTCTTCCTGATCGTCGTGGCTGCCATTATCCTGTTGGTCAACAGCGGGTACCGGTGGCTGATGCTGCTGAAGAAAGGTAAACCGTCAACGAAAGGGTAGTGGCTATGTTACGTAAAAGGAAGCGCAGGACGGTACCCTCTCTGAATACCACGTCGACGGCAGATATCTCGTTTATGCTGCTGATCTTCTTCCTGGTCACCACCTCGATGGACCAGGATAAGGGCCTCTCGCGCCAATTGCCGCCCTTGGAAGACGAACAGCAAGTGGAGATGGTGGATGTCGACAAACGTAACGTACTGGCGCTCAAGGTGACAGATCATAATGAGTTGTTGGTGAACGACAGTATGGTGGCTGTCAGCAAACTGTGTGGCAGCGTGGTGGACTTCGTCAGTCATTGTCCCGACAAACAGAAACATATCATCACCTTGGATGTGAGCAGGAAGGCGAAGTACAACACCTATTTCACCGTGCAGAACGAGATCGTGGCGGCCTATACCCAACTGCGCAACGCCCAGGCACAAGCTCTGTATCATCATAACTATGCTGATTGCAGCCCTGAAGAGCGAGAGGCGGTGAGACTAGAGATTCCCCAGCGTGTCGCCGAGAACTACCAACAGGCAGATAGTAAGAAAGGAGGTGAGGGCGTATGAGTATGTTTAAGCAGCGGCAGCGCCGGGATATCCCCCAGTTGAACATGTCCTCCATGCCCGACCTGATCTTCACCGTGCTGTTCTTCTTTATGATCGTCACCCACATGCGTAGTGTGCCCGTGATGGTGAAGCACCAGGTGCCCGCAGGCAAGGAACTCACCAAGTTGTCCAAGCAGCCCGTCATCACCTATATCTATATCGGCAAGCCGTTAGGTGGCGCAGCTGCCGACAGTCCTTCCTCGGTAGTGCAGGTGAACGATCAGATCATGGAGGTGGATGCCATCAGTGACTATATGTCGTCCTTACGTCATTCCTTGGGTAAGGAGGATGCCGAGAATATGATCGTATCGCTGAAGGTGGATAAGGATACGGAGATGGGACTGGTGAGCGACGTGAAGCAAGCACTGCGACGTGCTCATGTCATGCGTGTGCATTACTCGGCGGTTTCTAAAGATAAGAAATTGTAATATTTTTGTATTGTCTTGTGAATTTTATATCCGATTTGCTTGTTAATCGATATTTTTTTTGTATTTTTGCAAAAAAACATAAATATTATAATAATGGGACATCATCAATTAGACGCTTTAGACAAGAAGATCCTGCGCATGATCGCAGAGGATGCTCGTATTCCTTTCCTTGAGGTGGCACGTGCATGTAATGTTAGTGGTGCGGCTATTCACCAGCGTATCCAGAAGCTTACGAATATGGGTGTGCTGAAGGGTTCGCGCTTTATCATCGACCCTGAGAGTATCGGTTACGAGACCTGTGCGTATGTGGGCATCAACCTGAAGAACCCTGAGAAGTTCGATGTCGCCGTAGAGGCGCTCAAGGCTATCCCCGAGGTGGTGGAGTGTCACTATACCACTGGTGATTATGATCTGTTCATCAAGATGTTTGCCATGAACAACCACCATTTGCTGGATATTATCCACGACAAACTGCAACCGCTGGGATTGTCACGCAGCGAGACAATCATCTCGTTCGGTAGTGCGTTTACCCGTCAGTTGCCGATGAACGAAGAGTATCAGGAAGATTAGTCTTCTTCTTTGCAAGGGCGTACGTAATCGACGAAAGCATAGTTATGATGATGTCTTTCGTCGATTATGTGTTTTTCCTCCTTTTCTATCACCCAGTCATCATACGGTGGGAAGAAGGCATCAGCCTCTTCCGGTGTGTCGTCGATCTCTGTCAGATAGAGTCGGTCGGCCATGGGCAGTGTCTGCTTGTAGATGCTCGCGCCCCCGATGATAAACAGTTGTTCATCCTCGTCACAGTGGGTGAGTGCCTCTTCCAATGATCTGTAGCAGTCGCACCCCGGAATCTCCTTGGCGCTTCTTGTCAGCACGATATTCCTACGGTTGGGCAGCGCCCCTTTGGGCAGACTCTCAAACGTCTTTCTCCCCATGATGATGGTATGCCCGGTTGTCAGCGCCTTGAAACGTTTCAGGTCGTTGGGCAACCAGTATATCAGTTTGTTGTCTTTTCCGATGGCTCTGTTCTTAGCTACCGCTGCGATGATATTGATGGTCATGTGATGGGTGTTTAGGTGTTATACGCTTACCGTTGCCTTGATATGATCCCACGGATCGTAGTTCTCCAACTGGAAATCCTCATAGTCGAAGTCGAGCAGATTCTTCACCTCGGGGTTGATGTGCATGGTGGGCAGTGGCCGCGGAGTACGTGTGAGCTGTAGCTTGGCCTGTTCGATATGGTTCAGATACAGGTGTGTGTCGCCGGTAGTATGGATAAACTCGCCCGGTTTCAGTCCTGTCACCTGCGCCATCATCATCAGCAGCAGGGCATACGATGCGATGTTGAAGGGCACTCCCAAGAACGTGTCGGCACTGCGCTGGTACAGTTGCAGCGACAGTTTTCCATCCGCCACATAAAACTGGAACATCGTATGACAGGGTGGCAGGGCCATCTGGTTCACCTCTGCTACGTTCCATGCGCTCACGATCATCCTTCTCGAGTCTGGGTGGTTCTTGATCAGGTCGAGCACCTGCTGTATCTGGTCTATCGTTCCTCCGTTGTAGTCGGGCCACGAGCGCCACTGATGCCCGTATACCGGTCCTAAGTCACCGTTCTCATCTGCCCACTCGTTCCATATCCTCACGCCATGCTCCTGCAGGTATTTCACGTTTGTGTCACCTTTGAGGAACCACAGCAGTTCGTAGATGATCGACTTCAGGTGCAGCTTTTTGGTGGTAAGCAGCGGGAATCCGTCTTCCAGGTTAAAGCGCATCTGGTTACCGAAGATACTGATGGTGCCGGTGCCAGTGCGGTCTTCTTTCTTAACACCCTCAGTGAGTATTCTGTTGAGCAGGTCGAGATATTGTTTCATTGCTACTTGATGGTTTGTATTATCAGATTGCAAAGATAGTGAAAACCGAATGCAAAACAAAATAAACCCATTTATTTTTTTTGCTGAGGTGCATCCTATCTTATTTAAAGATAGTGAAAAATCTGAATAAGCGAGCAGAAAAGGAACCTGTTTCTTTTATCGAACGTGAAGATTATATTTAAAACCGAATGCAAAACATTTAGCGTCCCTTGAAAAGGGGCGGCTTTAATGCGGTGTTTATAATTTACTGATGTGCATCCTATCACTCCAGCACGATTGGCAGTGCTTCCGGCAGGTGGCCGCTCTTGATCTTCCATTCCATGGGGTAGAGGTTGTTGGTGCGGTTACCGAGGTTCTTCACAAATACCGACGGGAAGCAGAGCCTGCTGACCATTGCATGGCTGCAGTTCGGCAGGTAGAAGAATAGTTGAAGACAGATCATATGATCATACAGACGGGGCAGGCCTTCACGAGACCTGCCCCCAACCAATTGATTACTAACAAAAACAAACTGTTATTTCTTCTGCCCTGCAATGACGGCATCGAGCTGCTGGATGATGTCTTCAGCCGATGGGCGCACGGCATTCGCACTGTTGATGGTGCCATCAGCATTCAGAATAATAAAACGTGGGATTGCCGTGATGCCCCAGTCATTGGACAACTTTACATGCTGGGGTCCTTC
>CADBSW010000127.1 GCA_902797505.1 uncultured Prevotellaceae bacterium
CATGACCTTTCTTGATCAGTTCGGGGAAGAACTGCAGGAAGAATGTGATGATCAACAGACGGATATGCATACCGTCGACATCCGCATCGGTAGCCACGATCACCTTATTATATCTCAGGGTGTCCAGTCCGTCCTCGATATCCAGGGCTGCCTGCAACAGGTTAAACTCCTCGTTCTCATACACCACCTTCTTCGTCAAGCCAAAAGAGTTCAGGGGTTTTCCTCGTAACGAGAACACCGCCTGGGTGTTCACATCCCTACTCTTCGTGATACTTCCGCTGGCAGAGTCACCCTCGGTAATGAAGATGCTACTCTCCTCCTTACGGTCGTTCTTCACATCAGAATAATGGATTCTGCAGTCACGCAACTTACGATTATGCAGGTTAGCTTTCTTCGCACGCTCACGAGCCAGTTTGGTAACGCCGGCCATCGCCTTACGCTCCTTCTCACTCTCCTGGATCTTACCGAGCATCACCTCGGCGATATCCGTATGCTTATGCAAGTAGTTATCCACCTCTGTCTTGATGAAGTCGCCCACATACTTATTGACGGTAACGCCACCAGGACTCATCGTCTGAGAACCAAGTTTGATCTTCGTCTGACTCTCAAACATCGGTTCCTCCACATTCACGGCAATGGCAGCCACCAGTCCGTTACGGATATCTCCATATTCCAGGTTCTTATTGAAATACTCCTTGATGGTGCGGGCGATATGCTCCTTGAAAGCCGACTGGTGAGTACCGCCCTGCGTGGTATGCTGACCGTTCACAAACGAGTGATACTCCTCACCATATTGGTTGGTGTGCGTGAAGGCGATCTCTATATCCTCACCTTTCATATGAATGATCGGATAGATACCATCCACGGTCATATTATCATTCAGCAGGTCCTCCAAACCATTACGGCTGAGGATGCGTCTGCCGTTGTACATGATAATCAGTCCGGTATTCAGGTAGGTATAGTTACGGAGCATGGTCTCCACGAAGTCATCATGGAAGGTGTAGTTCTTAAAGAGCGTGTTATCGGGCTCAAAGAACACAAAAGTACCGGTTTCATCGGTTGTGGCAGCCGTCGAATCACTCTTCAGTTCTCCCCGCTCAAAAGTAGCGGCACGCACCTGTCCGTCACGGAAGCTCTTCACCTCGAAATGAGAGCTCAGCGCATTGACAGCCTTCAGGCCCACGCCGTTCAGTCCGACACTCTTCTTGAAAGCCTTCGAGTCGTACTTACCACCGGTATTCAGCATGCTCACAGCCTCGATGAGTTTTCCTTGAGGGATACCACGACCATAATCGCGCACCGTCACCCGCAGGTTATCCTCGATATCTATCTCGATGCGCTTGCCGGCATTCATCTTAAACTCATCGATAGAGTTGTCAATCACCTCTTTCAGCAGCACATAGATACCATCCTCAGGCATCGAGCCATCGCCCAGACGACCGATGTACATTCCCGGTCGGGTGCGCACATGTTCCATGTCAGACAGATGCTTGATATCATCGTCTACATACTCTACTGTTTCCTGGATTTCTTGCTCTTTATCTTTTATCTCGCTCATTGTTAATAGGGGTTATAGTAACTATAGTGCCTATAGTACCTATAGAATATAAAATCTAAAAAAAATCAAGCCAGCATCTTCTTGTAGCAGCGGCGGCGCTTATGGTTGACGGTATTGAAGTACGACCACTGACTCTGGACATTCTCATTGGTCTCCATCTCCACCTGACTCTCACCCCACTCGATGCCGTAGCGGTTGTACCAGGGGATGAGATGGTAGAACATCAGCGCATTTACACCTTTAGAACGATATTCCGGCAGAACACCGATCATCTCCAGATCGACAATGTTTGTCTTATGCATCTTCAGCGAGCGCAGCACATGCCACCAGCCGAAAGGCAAGAGTCGGCCCCGACGACATTTCTGCAATGCCCGTGAGAGCGATGGGATGGTGATACCGACACCCACGAGTTTATGTTCCTCGGTACTCCAGTCTTCTACAACAGGAATCAGGTTCAGGTCTGCCAAAGGAAGATACATGTTCACATACTGATCGATCTGCTTTTCAGAAAGCTCCGAGAAGCCGTACAGGTCCTTGAAGGTATCGTTGATCAGTCCAAAGATTTTCTTACCCATGCCCCCCTCGAAGATTTCTTTCTTTGTCAGGGTGCGTATATGGAGGTTGTATCGCTTCATGATCATCTCTGAGATCTTGCGCATCTTTTCAGGCACCTCCTCAGGAACAAAGATTTTGAATTCCACATAATCATTATCCTTCACAAATCCCTGATGCTTCTCCATGTGCTCAGGATAATACGGGTAATTATAGATGGTTGCCATGGTACCCAACTCATCAAAACCAAAAGTAAGCATACCCTCGGGATCGAAATCGGTAAAGCCAAGAGGACCGATCATCTGCTCCATTCCATGCGCCTTACCATAATCCTCTACTGCCTTGAAGAGTGTGCCACTCACCTCAATATCATCGATGAAATCAATCCATCCGAAACGCACACTCTTGGTTTGCCACTTCTCGTTAGCACGGTGGTTGATGATCGCAGCTACACGTCCTGCCAGTTTTCCATCCTTATATGCCAGGAAGTATTCCGCCTCACAGAAATCGAATGCCGCATTCTTGTCTTTGCGCAGCGTATTCATATCATCGCTGAACAAGTTGGGCACATCGTATTCGTTGCCCGCATACAGATCGTAATGAAATTCGATGAAAGTCTTCAGGTCTTTCTTTGTCTGAACCTTTTTTATCTCTACTGCCATAATTCTATTTTAGATCATGAATTAACGTGCAAAAATAAAAAATAAAAATGACAAACCCAAATATGCCATTTGTTTTTCACATGTTTTTCAAATTTTGATCGGATATATCAAAGAGACGAGGGTTTACGGGTCTTGATCAGGACATGTTGTCGATCTGCCGTAGTGGTGGCAAAGAGATACACCTCGCCTCCCTCTTTGAGTCGGAGTTTCTTACGCAGATCGGCAACCGACATGGGGAAATTACGTACCGCGATATTTGCTTTTGTAAGTCCCTGCAGGAAAGACTTTAGCATTTGCTTGTTCATCGTAGACATGCCGATGACCTCGAAAGAGCGGCCAGGGAAGTCCGCTACAAGTTGGTCGGAGACAAACAGATGACTATTCGCAGCTATCTGCATCACAGAAAACTGTCTTTCAAGTGCCTCAAAACAACCGGCATTCATGATAGAGGCATTCGGTTCGTAGAGATATCGCCACGAACTTGGATTATCCGATGAAATGGGGCGTTTTGAACAATCATCTATAGAGTCTGCCATCGGACAGAACACCTGATCATCATCCACACAATATACTTGAAGGGGATGCTGAATCATCTTCGACATCAGCAACAAGATTTCCTTACACTCGTTACCCACAGAAACGATATGTACCTCCAAGACATCCCCTAACTGCCGTACCGCCTCGTGCCAGTCGAGCATCGGAGAGAGCTTTACCAAGACACCATCCGCTTTCTCGAGCAACAGTTCTTTCAATCCAATGAGGTCGGGAGAACAGTCGGATATGGCATACGTTCGTCCGCCATGGACATCCCTGCGTGCAGGATCCAGGAAGAACATCGTAACAGGATCACACTTCTGAAGGTATTCATCAGCCTCCGCACAAACCACCTTCGTATCAGCCAATCCTAATAAAGGAAAGTTATGCGCAGCCAGATCACAGAGCTGCTGTTGGCGTTCCACATAACAAGAGTGGTCAAACACACGGGCCATAAAACTGCAATCTACGCCCATTCCACCGGTCAAATCGACTAAAGAAGAGCATTCCTTCTCTGCTGACAGATCCTTCAGCACCCGCTCACACAACCGTTGTTTATAACGGGCTGTCTGCTCACTTGAGCACTGTTCCAACGAGAGATGTGGCGGATAATGAATACCTTCGACATTCGCCCAGGTAGGAATCTTCTTTTTGGCTATCTGCCATCCACGTATCTGATCGAGGGCAAAGGAATGGTCCACGGCAGGTTCGCTTACCTTCCTCAGTGCCAACGTACGCACATCCTCCGTACGATGATCAAGAATATATTTCCTTGTTGCCTCGTTCATGTCTGCCGCAAAGATAATCGTTTTTTATGATCAGCACAAGTTTTCCCATGGATAATTCACGTAAACGATAATCACCTCTATACGGGTGTCTGCAATCAACACCAAGCAGATTTGAGAAATACTACCCGAAGAGCCTGTTTCCCTCATGTCCTGCAATACCATGAATAATAATATAAATAAGGTAATGGTCAAGTGTAATATCTTGAAAGATGTCAAAAAATGTTGGAAAAAGAACTAACTTACATTAACAAATAACTAACAATTTTTTTATTTAACCAACGGCCAGAAATAAAATGTTTATACAAAAACTATACAAAACAAGCTGGTTTTATCAAATATGTGCATATTTTTTTGTTTGATTCAAAAATATTTCTTAAATTTGCAGAACTATATAATGAATATTAGTTGTACCCAAACTAATTTGAATTAACCTTTTTTATAATTATATTATTAGAGAGAGTAATTTTATGAACATTAAAAATCTGACCTATAGCTCAATTTGCAGGCTGAAACCTCTCTCAAAGCCCGATAAATACTGGCGTTCCGCACAATCAAGCTAGCTTGAGCA
>CADBSW010000128.1 GCA_902797505.1 uncultured Prevotellaceae bacterium
CAATGATTTAGGAGAGATCGGACTGGCACCTGTCAACCCTACCTTAAACAACGTAACCGGTGGCTATGGCGTAGTTGGAGGATATAGTGCAGTGAATTACATGGATTTAAAAGAATATGACGAAACAAATTGACAAGGATCTCCGCTTTGTACTCAGGCATTACAGGCATGGAGCATTTGATACCCGACAGGCTTTACAAAACGTAAAGCAGCGCACAGGAATACATACTGTGCGCACTACTGCCATGAGATACCGTTGGATTGCCGTGGCGGCATCCCTACTGCTGTTGGTTGCCCTCGGCACCACCTATATATATAATAAGGAGACGCTCCTGGCGGCAGGTGATGTCACACAGACATTCCTGCTTCCCGACCAGACGCATGTCACCCTGTCGCCACACTCCACGCTTGCCTACAAGAACCGTGTTCCCCGACAAGTGACTCTTCATGGAGACGGCTACTTCGAGGTAAAACGCGATGAAGAGCATCCCTTTACCGTCACCAACGAGATCTCACAGGTTCGGGTATTAGGAACCAAATTCATGGTATCCACAAGAAATGATTCGCCTGCCATCACTACCGAGGTGTATGTTACAGAAGGCAAGGTGGGCTTCTCTGCAAAGGATGATCATGCTCAACAACTGGTACTCACATGTGGGATGAAGGCACGACTGACAGCCAACGACGATATGCCCCGACTGATTAAGGCTGGCAGTATCAACCAGACAGCATGGGCCACCGGCACCTTCCACTTCGACAACACACCACTTGAGAGCGTGCTCCGCGACTTGTCGGAGTATTACTCCGTACAACTGTACTGTAACAATACGAGCAAACGACTGAGTGGTGACTTCCATGCCGATCCCTCGTCAACCAATTTACAAGAGATTATTCACGTTATCGAACAGACACTCGATGTAACCATTCAAATTAAATAATAGACATGAGACGAATGATAATCATATGGGTTCTTTGCATCTTCACAACGAACCTCTTTGCACAGGACGATGAGCCCTGGCGAAACAACGGACATTTCGAAATAGGATTCTCCGACGATAGCTGGAATCTGGAGTTGGGCTATGCCCGCATGTTCACACGTTGGCTGGGCATAGGTGCCAGTCTGCAGGTAGATAATGACTACAGCGGGAAATCACTGCTTGACTATATGTTAGAAAGCTCAGACAGCTATGATTACGATGATGATGACATCAGCAGAGTAAGTCTGATCCCCTCACTCGTCTTCCGTACGCCAGCCTTACGACTGAGTAAGAAGACAGAATATGGTGATGGATTGCTCCTCCAGGTAGAACCCGGTATGATGCTCAGTCTGCCCGTCAATGAGTCGGAGGATATCCCCGACCCTGACTATATCTCACAGATACATGTAGAACCCGGCAGCGGTATCCAGACTTTCCGCGTGCCCACCATCCGGGTAAAGAATACCGACGGCCGCTGGTGCTATTGGCGCTGCAAGACATCCTTAGGTTATAAGATCGGACAAGGATTCCTGTATATCGCCTACAACATCTCCAATTACAGCATCTATGACAGTCATCGCAACATCAAGGTAGGAGGCAAACCTATACATGATTTCCCGAACCGTCGTTTTACTCATACCATATCCCTCGGAGCAAGCATATCGTTTTAATAACGGGTCATTTCCTGATAATTTGTATAAATATTCACAAAAACAATAACATTTTTACAGAAAAGTAATACATTTATACAAAATACCTTACTTTAGGTATTGCACGTTTGGATTTTTTTACTTAATTTTGCATTTGCAGAGTTATTATAACTATTTTTGGCAAGATAATAGTCTATATATTTGATAAATGTTAAAATTATGGTAAGAAAAAACTATTTTAGTGCCATGATTCTGCTTATTACACTTTTACTATCGGGGATCCTTTATCCTCAGTCGGTAAAAGCACAAAACAAGAGCAGAATCTATGGAACCGTTTACGAATTAGACGGAAAAAAATCTGTACCACTGGATTTTGCTACGGTGTCTTTCCCCGACTTCAGTATAGGAACGACAACGAACAACGGTGGTAGTTACTCCTTGAACGTACCGCAAGGAAAAGTAAAGATGCGCGTGCAATACGTAGGCAAACACGCTATCGACACACTCGTTAACGTAAAAGGTGATATGCGTCTGAATTTCACATTGCTCAATGAAGACTTCCGTTTGCAAGAGGTTACCGTAACCGCTACGCACAATGCTGCCGGGAGTTCAACATCCAGTAATATCTCCCGTCAAGCCATGGAGCACATGCAGGCCACCAGTCTTTACGACATCATGGCCTTGCTACCGGGTGGTATAACATCCGAGCAGAACTTAAGTCAGACTAAGACAATGACCCTACGTCAGTCAGGTACCAGGAACACGGCTACAAACAGTTTGGGTACTGCCATTATCCGTGACGGTGCCCCTATCTCCAACAATGCCAACCTCTCTATCCTGAACACAGCTTTCGTCTCTGAGGACAACGGAGGAAAGATAGGTGGTATAGCTGGAACGACTTCTCCCAGTGAGGGTGTTGACTTGCGTACGATCTCTACAGAGAACATTGAGAATGTGGAAGTGATCCGTGGTATTCCTTCCGTGGAATACGGTGATCTGACATCCGGTGCTGTGATTATCCATTCTAAGGCTGGTCGTGAGCCGCTCCGTATCAAAGCCAAGGCTAATCCGAAGGTTTATCAAGGTAGCATTGGTACTGGTTTCGAGTTAGGAGAGAACAAGGGTGCACTCAACCTGAGTGCTGACTATGCTTACAATGTGAATGACCCGAAGCAAAGCTTTATCCATTACGAAAGATTAACGGGAAAGGCTCTCTATTCGAAGTCGCTGTTTGCCAACAAACTGCGTTCTAACACCTCACTGGATCTCTTCTATGGGAAAAGTCGCAGAGACAAGAATCCTATCGATGAGATTTCCATGATCAACCATAAGGGTGAGGATTTAGGACTGACACTGAATACCAACGGATTGTGGAACATCCAGAAGGGATGGTTGGAGAATATCCGTTATGTGCTCTCTGGTAGTTTTACAAACAAGAGCAGCTATTACGAGGAGGCTGAGAGTTCTGGTAACGCGCCTTATTCAGGAACAAAGACCGATGGTACTACCCTTACCAATATTGCCGGTGAGCAGATACCAGGTATTACCAACTTCTCAGCTGAGGATTCAAAGTACTTTGCATACTATATTCCAAGCAGTTATATTGAGCATTATAATGTTGACAGCAAAGAGATAAACTTCTTCGCCAAACTTACGGCCAATTTCTTTAAGCAGTTTGGAAAATCAGTAAACAACCGTATCCTGATCGGTGCAGACTTCAAGGCTGACGGTAACGAAGGAAAGGGTAAGACCTTTGACCAAAAAGAGGTTCCTTATCGTAATCTCCAATTTGTCAATGGCTCTTTCCGATCCCGTTCTTACAAAGATATTCCATGGCTCAAGCATTTCGGTGCCTTCGCAGAAGAGAACTTCAACTGGACAATTGGAAGGAATGTACTCAGTCTGCAAGCCGGTGTCCGTTACGATCATGCATCAGTAGTGGGTGGCGCTATCTCACCGCGTTTCAATGCTTCGTTGGATATTATCCCCGATGTACTGACCATTCATGGAGGTTATGGTATCACAGCAAAGATGCCAACCCTGCTCTTCCTCTATCCGGAACCAGCCTATTTCGAATATACGAACCTTAATGAGTTAGCTAACGAGAACATTGCAGAGTCTGACCGCCGGTTTATTACGACCACGAGAGTGTTCGATACACAGAATAAAGACCTGAAGATTGCCAAGAACCATAAAGCAGAGATCGGCTTCGATCTCCGACTGGGTAAGGTTGACTTATCGGTCACCGGTTTTACCGAGCATCAGAAGAATGGTTATTCTCTGACCACTACGTTAGGGTCATTCCAGCCAGTTGTCTATAATAAGTTCACGCGTGATGACAATTTCAACATCGTGCTGGATCAGGCCTACAATGTGATTTCCCGTTACAATGTACCATGTAACAACCGTTTCGCAAAGACCAAAGGTGTGGAGTTTGAATTGAACATCGGTCGTATAGAGGCCATCCGCACCTCCTTCCAGTTAAACGGTGCTTGGATGAGGTCCCAGAGTTATACCACGGGATTGTCTTTCTACGATAACAACTCTGAGGCACCTGCCGGACGCCATGACATCGGTATCTATGAGGGACATGGCATCGACTATTACTCTCAGCAATTTACGACAGCCTTGCGTGCTACCCATAACATCCCACAGATCGGATTTGTAGTGACAGTGACAGCACAGGCTATATGGCAGGATCAGAACTGGGCCGTATTCCACAACGACACCATTCCTATCGGATACTTGTCACAGACAACGGCACAGCCTACCTATTTCCAGACAAACCAGTATAAGACCGTACAGGATGTGCGTGATGCAGGATTGACCTACCTGCTCAACTATCCCAATCACACTAATGCGTTAAAAGAATCGTTCAGTCCCTATTTCCTCTTCAACCTCAATCTGACAAAGGAAATTAGTGATATGCTGCGTGTGTCCTTCTTTGCCAATAACATGTTCCGCAGCTATCCTCGTCGTGAAAGCAAGCGTACTCCCGGTGAGTATAAAGTGATGTTCCGCGATGATGACAACAGATTCTATTTTGGTGTTGAGTTATCACTTAAGTTATAAAGAAAAGAAGCAATATGAAAAAGATACAATATATCCTGTTGGGACTGATAACCGTACTCTTCGTCTCCTGCGACCAGTTCAAGGAGGCTGATGAGGCTACGAAGATCGAGCCACTCGATGTGAATGTCAGTTTGTCAATTGATGTGCCGGGCTTGGCATCTGCCGAAGGCTTGGTGGTGAAAATAGAGAATACGGGCGATGGCCTTTCCTATCGCAAAGAATTTACAGGCACGGAAGTAAGTGTAAGTGATGTGATTCCCGGTATCTATACGATCTCAGTATCTGGAACAGCCTTGGATACCGAAGGAAACGAGTATTATATCAATGGTAATGAGGTAAACAAAGCCCTCTATGCCGGCGTGAACAGCGTTAAGATCTCTATGCAGGGTTTGAAGGTCAGTCCGTTAGTCTTCAAGGAGATTTACTACTGCGGATCACGTCCACCTGTAGGTTTCGCTTATTTCCGTGATCAGTTCTATGAGATTTACAACAACTCCAGCGAGGTGCAGTATCTCGATGGCATCCACTTTGCACAACTTTATCCTACTAACGCAACACGTGATCTTCCTGTATGGCCAGAAAGCGATGCCGGCAAGTACTGTTATGGTGAGCGTGTGTGGAAGTTCCCGGGCAATGGTACACAGTATCCATTGCAACCCGGTGAGTCGGCCGTGATTGCACAGTTTGCTGCTAACCATAAGTTGGAGATCTACAACCCCAACTCACCCGTTGATTGTAGTCATGCCGAGTTTGAGTTTAATATGAACAATGCTAACTTCCCTGATCAGCCGGCCATCGACATGGTTCATGCCTATTATGATGGTAAGGCAGAAAAGGGAACCACACCACAGTTCCTCACGCCTGTGTTTGGTGGTGCTTTCGTTATTTTCCGCATTCCTGCCGGAGAGGTATGGGATCCTGTGAATAACCTGGATTTGCAGGCTGATGATCTGGCACATCCCAGATATAAGCATAAGGCTCGTATCCCTATCAGCTATGTTTTGGACGCTGTAGAGTGTGTGAACGGTGAGAACTATCAGGATGCCAAGCGTATTCCTGCCGTCCTTGATGCCGGATGTACATGGGTGGGAGCTACCTATTGCAGCCTGGGTGTTGCCCGTAAAGTGAGTGTAACGGAAGAAGGTGATACTATTCGTCGTGAAAACGGTGCTCTGATCTTCCAGGATACCAATAACTCTACCGATGACTTTGAGAGAGGTGTCGTTCCCGAACTTCACCGTTATGGAACAGGTGTACCTTCATGGAATGTTACTTATTAAGTCATGAATGTGGAATAACAAAAAGGATTATAAGTTATGAAAAGACAACATATATTTATAAAGGGATTAATGGCTACAGTGTTTCTGTCTGGCCTCACCCCTACTTTGGCGCAAGTGAACAACTCACCTGCGGCCATGGAGAAACTGAAGGAGCATAATCTTTGGTTCCAGACGAAGAACGCTGCAGGAACGGCATACGACAACACCCGGCAGTTCTCCAATATCATTGTCAATTATGATATGGAAGACGGTGACTTCAAGCGTCCACAACAGGGTGAGAAAGATAAAACACTCTCTGTCAGCAGTGAAGGATTCCTGGATCTGAAGAATGTCTATGTTTGGGGACAGTTCATTTTCCAGCATGAGGATGTTAAAGATGCCAGTTACAACGCTTCTATTACAGACCCATTCAGAGGTATGCCATACTATGTGACAGACGAATACAGTGACAGCAAGTGGAGGAATCAGTTCTACGACCTACATTTCCGCGCCTCAACGCCTGTTATCAACAACTGGCTGACGTTAGGTATTGATGGAACTTATAAGGCATCCATCGCAGCTAAGCAGCGCGACCCGAGTACCGATACCCGTTTCTACACCCTACAACTGATACCCAGTGCTACCTTCGCTTTTAATGAGAACAATCGTGCAGGTGTTCATGTAGGTTACTCATCCATCAAGGAAGATGTCAAGATGGAGAACACTTATACTTACCTGAATCAGCCCTACTGGACAAATTACGGTTTAGGTGTATCAACTTACGGTTATAGTTCAGGTGGTCCAAGTATTAACTATTTCGGTCATATTTGGGAGGCAGGCGTACAGTACCAGCATCAAGATGATGTATGGAACATCCTTTTGGAAGGAAAGTATGCCAAACGAGTTGAGAATGCAGAGAACTCCTTCTCTATGCCTCGCAAACAGTTTGCCGCCAAGGATCAGAAGATCGATGTCATTGGTACGATCCTTCGTGAAGGTGAGGACTATACCCATTCCTTGAAGGCCGCTTGGGGTTACCGCCATATCGATGGTATTCAGTATATCAATGAGCGAGATAACACCGAGGCACAACAAGGGTGGATAGACCTGCATCATGATGTACGCTCTACCTATGTTACCCGTTCGGCCTCACTGAAATATGGTATCATGAAGAACCGTGGCGATGAGTATAGCTGGCGGGTAGATGCCAGTTTGGCCTACGTAGGACAGAAGGATGAGTATATCCTCCCACACTCTACGAAAGACTCAAAAAATCTGTTCATCGACCTGGAGGCAAAGAAGAACTTCAAGGTGGGTGACAAACTGAACAACCGTCTGTTACTGGCTGTAGGTGGTGGCTTACGCAATGCGATGAGTGGTAGCTATCAGTATGGTGGTACTCACGAGGATTATCCTTCCATCACCATGGAAGCAGCCGACGAGGCTTACCTCACCAGTGACGCATGGCACGTAGGTGGATCACTTACCTATTCACAGCAGCTCAAGGAAGACAAGAAGATGAACATCTATCTGAAAGCCGCTCTGGATTATCATAAGTCGAAGGTAGATGCTTTTGACAAGCGCACCTTTGCTTCTTGCACTTTAGGATTCAATTTCTAACGATCACAGATGCTGGTGATATTGTCAGCGGGAGCATATCCCGAAGACAATCTCATCAGCATCTCACTTATTATGAGCGAACATGAAAAAAAGATTATTACAGACTTTACTCTTACTGTGTCTTGCCACGATGGTTACAGCACAGAAATATGTCCGACCGAAGCAGCAACCGCTTACTCGGTCGTTTGCTGTTATTACCGATGTACAGACGTGGAAGCACTGTCAAAAGGAATTGACTGCCTACCAACAGATGCTCGGCGAAGAACAGTTGCCCACCTATATTATATATAAGGACTGGAAGAAACCAGAAGAAGTAAAGAAAGTCATTCAACGGCTGTATACCAAGAATCATCTCGAAGGTGTCGTATTTGTTGGTGATGTGCCCATCGCTATGATCCGGAAGGCACAGCATCTCACTTCAGCATTCAAGATGAATGAGAAGACATTCCCATGGAATGAGTCATCCGTTCCCAGCGACCGTTTCTATGATGACCTGCATCTGCAGTTCGATTACCTGAAACAAGACTCTATCCACAAGAATTTCTTCTATTATGATCTGGCCGTGCATTCACCACAGATTATCCACTGCGATATTTATTCAGGACGTATCAAGCCTGTTGACAACGGTGTAGATCCTTATCAACAAATCAGCAACTATCTGCTGAAAACGATCGAGCAACATCGGTCACAGAATAAGTTGGATCAGTTCTTCTCATACACCGGAGAAGGATCGTATTCCAATTCACTGACGGCATGGACACCCGAGGCTTTCACCATCCGTGAACAGATGCCAGGTGTCTTCGACAAACAGGGAAGAGCCCGCTTTATGCGCTATAGCTTCTACGACTATCCCAAGGAGACGGTGATGAACATGATGAGACGTAATGATCTGGATCTGGCCATCTTCCATGAGCATGGAACACCCGACCGACAATACATCTCTGCCTCACCCGCTACGGAAGATCTCAATGCGCATATTGAGAAAATGAAAGCCGATAAACGGTCGTATATCCGTCGATGGGCAAACACGCCAGAGAAGATTGATGAGTATATCAAGAAACAAAAAGAAGAATACGGTCTGGGCGCTTCATGGTTTAAAGGACATGATGATCCCAAAGTGATAGAAGAAGACTCTCTGTTAGATCTAAAGACCGGTATTATCCTCTCTGATGTCACGATGATGAAACCCAATGCCCGTATGACGATCTTTGATGCCTGCTACAACGGTGATTTCCGTGAGAATGACTATATCGCCGGACGCTATATCTTCTCTGAGGGAAAGAGTGTGGTATGCTTTGCTAATAGCGTCAACGTACTGCAAGACAAACAGGCTAACGAGATGCTTGGACTACTTGGCTTAGGTGCAAGAGTAGGTCAATGGGCACAACTGACAAACATCCTGGAATCGCATGTGATCGGTGATCCTACCTTCCGTTTCACTTCTAATGATCCTTCGGTGAACCTCAGTGAGTGGATCAGCAAGCCTTATAGTGAAGCAGAGGCCCTGCGCAATCTTGATTCGAAATATGCGGATGTGCAGAATCTCGCCATGCACCAACTATATCGGAATGGCTACACGGGCATCTCTGATCTGCTGGTAAAGAAATACCGTACGTCACCATTTGCCGTCGTGCGCTATACCGCATTGGCCTTACTGATTAATGTCAACGACAAGAATCTGCAGGAGATTCTGAAGGAGTCTATCAACGACAGTAATGAGTTTATCCGTCGTACCACCGTACGCTTCATGGCATTTGTCGGTCTGAGCGATTATGTTCCACTGTTGGTGAAAGAATATGCGGAGAACTACTTCTCTGAGCGCGAGCGTTTTGATATCGGCATGAAGATGAGAGTGTTCGATGAGAAGGTGGTCAAGAAGGCTGTGGATGAAGTATTGGGACAGTCGTATGTCACCGATAAGAAAGAGTTGGCCGAGGTACTGTTGAAGGAGAACGAATACAAGACCTCTGCTGATGAGCACATCTTCGATAAGACTGGTAAGAAGGGATATCGTATCTCTTATATCAACTCCCTGAAGAATGAGAATATCCATGCGTCGCTGGATGGTTTCTTAAAACTAATCCTCGACAACGACGAGGAAGAGCGGGTACGTTGTGCGATGTTAGAGTCACTGGCCTGGTTCAAATGGTCATACCGCCGTCATGACATTATGAATGCCTGCGAACAACTGATGAACCAAACGAATGTTCCTGCCGGAGTAAGAGAATGCGCTGAGAGAACCTATTATAGACTGAAGTAATCATGAGAAAAAGTATAATCATTATCATAACGATGCTACTCACACTGAGCGTGGGAGCAGCCAAAAGGGTTGTTAAGAAAGTGGTGAAAGTTGCTGAACCGGTTGTTATTCAGCCGCAGAAACAGCATCCCACGGCTTTTGCTGTGATTACCGATAGGACAACCTTCACCCGTTGTAACGAGGCCATACTGAAATATCGTGATGCCGTGGAGTACGATGGTTTGTCTACCTATATCATCCATGCCGACTGGCAGACGCCTGATGAGGTGCGCGGCATGCTTCAGAAACTCTATGGGGAATGCCCCACTCTCGAGGGCATCGTGCTGGTAGGCGACATTCCTATTGCTATGGTGCGCAACGCCCAGCATATGACTACCGCCTTCAAGATGGACGAAGCGAAGTTCCCTATCTATGAGTCGAGTGTCCCCACCGACCGTTTCTACGACGACCTGCATCTGCAATTCCGTTTTATGCAGAAAGACTCTGCTAATAACCAACTGTTCTACTATCAGCTGACAGAGGAGAGTCCACAGTCATTGCAACCTACCTTCTACTCTGCCCGTATCAAATACCCGGAGGGTATGGGCGGTGACAAATACGAGGGCATATCGGCATTCCTCACCAAGGCCGCCAATGCCAAGTATCAGTTGAAGAACAACCAGATGGACGAGGTGGTGACCTACAATGGCGGATCGTATAACTACGATTGTCTGATGGTGTATATGGATGAGGAGAAAGCCTATCGGGAGAACTTCCCGCTGGCATTCCGTAACGGACTATCCTTCAAGCATTGGAACTTCCGTATGCAGGATGCCATGAAATATAAGATCTTCAGTGAGATGCAACGTAAGGATATCGACCTCTTCATGTTCCATGAGCATGGCAATCCCGACAGTCAGTTGGTTAACGACAACAAGAAAGGTACGTCTTCCACTTTGCGCTATGAACTGTTCAAAGCCAACATCTATTCTTCCATCAAGCGTCATGTAGAGAGAAAGGGATTAGACGAAGACTCCCTGCTCTTGGCCATGCAGAAGAAATTCGACCTGACACCAGAGTTCTTTAAGGATTACAAGAATCCCGACTACTGGAAAAAAGACTCTATCGAGGATGCAGATGTGTATATCACCCTGAAGGATCTCGACGGCCGCATCACCAATCCTACGATGGTGATGTTCGATGCTTGCTACAACGGTTCTTTCCACGAGAAAGACCAGATTGCCGGAAGATATATCTTCAATCCGGGAACCACGCTGGTAGTACAGGGTAACACCCGTAATGTGCTGCAAGACCGATGGACCATTGAGATGGTCGGTCTGCTCTCACACGGTTTACGTGTAGGACAGTACAACCGTCAGGTAGCTACCCTCGAAGGCCATCTCATCGGTGATCCTACCGTTCACTTCGCACCCATCAAGGCCAATAGCCTGACTACAGATGTGGTGACACGTGCCAACGATGCTGCCTATTGGAGAAATCTTCTTAACAGCGAGTACGCCGATATCCAGTGTCTTGCCTTACGGAAGATTGCCGATTGCGACAAGCAGCACACACAGGCAGCTTTCTTCCTGGAGAAGTTTAAGGAGAGCACGTTCAATACGGTTAGGATGGAGTGTCTGAAGATGCTCAGCCGTTATAACGATAAACACTTTATGGAGGCAGTACGTATCGGACTACGTGATCCCTATGAGCGTGTAGCACGCAGTTGTGCCGACTATGCCGGAGAGATAGCTGCCAAAGAACTGATACCCGACTTCATTGAGACGCTGATGGGCGATGAGGAACGTATCCGTGCCCAGTATGCCCTGAACAACTCACTCTATCTGTTTGATGGAGAGGATATCATCCGTGAGTTGCAGAACTACTTCGACAAGTCTAACCGTATCAACGTGAAGGAAGAGTCGAAGAAAGCCATCAATGCCCTGAAGAATGAGTTCCAGGATCGTCTGAAGCGTGAAAGCATCATCTTCGACAAGGCAAAGAGCGATGCGGCACGTATGTCGAATATCCGTATGCTTCGTAACTACCCCCGTACAGGTGGTATTCCACGCTTCTTGTCGTTTATCGCAGATTCAGGCAATCCCCTGGTATTACGTGTAGCCATGGCAGAGGCACTGGGATGGTTCAACCATTCTGTGGAGCGACCAGCCATTATAAATGGTTGTAAGACACTCTTGGAGAAAGAACAGCCCAGTGAACTGAAGGCAGAACTTATACAAACAATTAACCGACTTCAATAAAATGAGAAACAAATTATTAGTACTCATGCTTTGCGCCACGGCCATGACCGCCTCGGCGCAGCGCATCATCAAACCGAAGGTAAAGACACCCACCAGCTTTGCCATCGTCATCGACCAGAAGAGTTATGACAAGGTAAGTGCAGCCGTTGAAGCTTATAAGGAGAGTATCGAGGCAGACGGTCTTGCCACCTATCTGCTCATCGATGACTGGAAGAATCCTGAGGCTATCAAAGAACAGCTGAAAAAACTTTATACTGATAAGAAATCACCCTTGGAGGGATGTGTCTTCGTAGGCGACATCCCTATTCCCATGGTTCGTGATGCCCAACACCTTACTTCGGCATTTAAGATGAACCAGTCACGCGACTGGAAAGAGTCGAGCGTGGCATCCGATCGTTACTATGATGATTTCGATCTGACATTCGACTTCCTCAAACAAGATGCGGATATCCCACTCTATTTCTACTATAGTCTGCGGCCCGACTCCCGACAAACGCTGACTCCCGATATCTATTCAGGACGTATCAAACCCGTGGAGATAGCAGGCACCGATAAATATGTGTTGTTGGAGAAATATCTGAAGAAGGTTGTTCGTGAGAAGAAAGAGAATAGCGGCAATACGCTCGACCACCTGAGCATGGGCCGCGGACATGGTTACAACTCACAAGACCGTGTAGCATGGGCAGGCGAACAGATCGCACTACGCGAACAGATGCCTCAACTCTTCCGTCCCGGCTACACCGTGAAGTTCTTCGATTTCGATACGATGTACCCCATGAAGCGGATCTATCTTAATGAGGTGCAGGATGAGGCGCTCGACGTGATGCTCTTCCATCATCATGGAGCGCCCGACACACAGTATATCAACGGCTACCTTGCAGCCAACGGCGTATTACAGAACATCGAAAGTGTCAAGGTGTTCCTTCGTAGTAAGATCCCTGCCAGAGCGAAGAAGATCGGTAAGGAAGCTGCTATCAAGGAGTTTGCTGAGCGCTACGACGTACCTGTCAGTTGGTGCGAGGGTGCCTTCGATGCAAAACTGCAAGAGAAAGACTCATTGGATAGTGAGATGATGGATATCCACACTTACGATATCCACCCATTGCATCCTAATGCCCGCTTCTTGCTCTTCGATGCCTGTTACAATGGTTCGTTCTATGAGAAGGATTATCTGGCCGGCTCATATATCTTTGCCGACGGTAAGACCATCGCCACCATCGGTGGAACGGTAAATGCCCTGCAAGACAAGTGGCCCGACGAGTTTGTCGGTCTTCTGGCTGCCGGCATGCGCATCGGACAGTTCAACCGCTACACCGGGTATCTGGAGAGTCACCTCATCGGTGATCCTACCTTCCGCTTTAAGAATAACACCGCCATAGACTTCGATATCAACAAAGCTATTGTGCTACACCGTGGTGATGTGTCTTTCTGGCGCAGTAAACTCAATCATTCACTGCCCGACGTGCAAGGCATGGCTCTCCGACAGTTGCAGTATGCTGACTACAAAGACATGCCCAAGCTTTTGGAGGACACCTATTTCAATAGCGACTTCTTCGTAGTACGTATGGAAGCCATGCGCCTGTTGGCTCTTCATTACCCAGATCAGTCGGTCAAGGTGCTCAAGGCAGCCCTTAACGACAGTTATGAACTGGTACGCCGCCTTTCCTCCGAATTGATCGAGCGTAATGGTTCGCCGGAGTTTATACAGGATCTGGTAGCAGCTGTACTCCTACGTGGCCATGAGGAACGCCTCCGCTTTAGATTTGAACAAGGCCTCGGTTCTTTCGATACCGACAAGATGCTTCAGGAGATGGATCGCCAGTTGGCTGGTAAATACCTATATAATGATACGATCGTGAAGAACTTCCGTCGTAATGTCACCCGTGACCGTACACGTATGGAAGAGGATATTAAGGAATTGAACGATCCCGCCACAAAGGATCGGGCAGCCATCACCACCATCGGCGTATATCGCAACCATCCCAAACCACAGATGGCAGAACTACTCTTGAAGATAGCTGCCGACGAGAAACGCGCCACTGAGGTACGTCGCTTCGCGGCACATACCTTAGGATGGTATAACATCAGTTATATCCGTGCTGATATCGTGAAGGGCTTACAGTCAATATCCACAAGCGAGCCCACGCTGAAGGCGGAGATCGAACGGAGCATCCATCGACTGAGTGAAAAATAAATCAGTCTTTCCCAGTCCATCATAATAATTATCAATTTTCAATTATCAATTATCAATTATTAGTATTACCTTTGCAGGCAAAAAGAATATTATGGCTTTGATAAAAGAAGTGAACGGACTGAAACCTCAGTGGGGAAAGAACTGTTATTTCAGTGAGAACGCCACGATAGTGGGCGAAGTGACAATGGGTGATGAATGCTCAGTATGGTTTAATGCAGTGGTGCGCGGCGATGTAGCATACATCAAGATTGGCGACCGCACAAACGTGCAAGACGGTGCCTGTCTGCATACCACTTATAAGATTGGTCCTCTGAACATCGGTAGTGATGTGACCATCGGGCATAATGCCACCGTACATGCATGCACCATCCATGATCATGCATTGATTGGTATGGGTGCCACCCTGCTGGACAACTGTGAGGTAGGTGAAGGTGCTATCGTAGCAGCTGGAGCCTTAGTTGTTGGCGGCACAAAGATCGGTCCTAACGAGATATGGGGCGGTGTTCCTGCCAAGTTCATTAAGAAGACTCGTCCTGGTCAAACCGACAATGCCGCTCATTACGTAGCCTATATGGACTGGTATCGTGAGCGCGAAGAATAAATGGTTTAGGGGTTAGAGTTTAGAGTTTAGAGTAACATTCGGGGACAGGCTCCACAAGTGCCTGTCCCCGGTTTCTATGAATAATTCTTACTCATTTACACATTAGTCATCCATCCTCATGAGAACTCCCTGCTTGTTGAACTTCAACTCCAGTTCGTTGGACAGTTCGATGTCATATCCATAGGGCTCCTTCTCGATCTTTGTGATAATACTTTCGGGGAAGTTGGCCTTTACATAGTTCTTGATAGTTGCGGGAACGATAGCCATTGGAACAGCCTTGAAGTCATTGCAATCCACCTTCTTCCATGTTCCGTTTCTGTAGAAGTCTACCTGTGTGCCATCTCCTAGATGACTCTCGTAAGCATTCCAGTCCTTCTCTGCATAGATAATCTTCTGTCCCTTGAAGTGGGTGGTCACGAATGCCTTGGCATTTGCCGGCAGCATGTTTACTGGAATGGGGCGGTCATCGGCCATTGCAACGTTAGACACTAACATGGTTACTAACACTACCAAAAATAATCTCATCTTTTTCATATCGCTAAATTTTTAATTGTTAATATTATTTTTATTGTTATTATTTCCTTTGCCGATAAATCGGCGAAAGGACTTACGCTCGACAAATGAAATAAATTTCTTTGTACTCGCTTAACCGTCCTTTTCTGATGCAAAGATATAACCGATTCTGATGCCTTCAAAATATGAGCAGTCATTTCGTTACGCGTTGTATAGACAGTCAAAAGGATGCTGGACAAACAAAAGAAAACGCTGAGAAAAGTGTCCAAAGGAGTTATCGTTATGTTATATATGGAGGGAGTCCTACTACATAAAACTCACAGTATTAGTACATAAAACTACCAGTCCTAATACGCAAAACTCCCCGTCGTGCGTATTAGGACTCTCACATTCGATACGTAATGCCTGCTGAAAAAAGTTTAAAGGCTTACAGAAGAAAGAATCTTTCCCGTGGCTCCTGAGCGGTCTTTCACAAAAGCACCGGCTTTACTGCCACATGCTTTACAGTAACCGGCATCTGCTACCAGGCGATCCATCAACTGATGGAATTCTTCTGGCGTGCTGAAGTCGAATCCCCCACCCGATGCTTTCAGTCCCTGAGCTTCCTGGAACTTCTCATTGTTCGGTCCGAAGAGTACAGGCATATCCCAGACACCTGCCTCCAATACATTATGGATACCGACACCGAAGCCACCGCCCACATAGGCGATATCACCATAATGATAGATGCTGGAGAGCAGTCCGAAGCAGTCGATGATCAGCACCTGGGCATCGGCAGCCTCCTCGGGAGTGGTCTTTGTGTAACGGACAACCTTCAGCTGACGGTTCACCTTATTATATGATGTCTCCAACAAAGAGATAATCTGTTTGAGATGATCCTCACCGATCACATGGGGAGCGATGATCATCTTCCACTCGGGATGAGCAGCCATGTAAGGGATGAAAATCTCCTCATCGGGTGGCCAACTGCTTCCTGCCACAAAGACGGGGTAATTGGTATCGGGAACATTCTTATTCTTCACGAAAGCCTCCACGATAGGGAGTTGCTTGGCAGCCTCCTTGATCTGCAGGACACGGTCGAAACGGGTGTCGCCCGTCACCTCCACATTGGTGATGCCGATCGTAGAGAGCAGTTGTTTGCTCACCTCATTCTGCACGAAGAACTTCGTGAAACACTTCAGCACCCTGCCGTATTGGCGGCCATAAGGACGGAAGAAAATCTGTCCTTGTCGGAAGATGGAACTCACGCTGTAGGTAGGAACGTTGCGGTGCTTGAGGATATGGAGGTAGTTATACCAGAACTCATACTTGATGAAGAAAGCCATGCAGGGACGCACCAGCCGCAGAAAGCGGCGAGCGTTGGTGATCGTGTCGATAGGCAGATAACAGATGATATCTGCCCCGGCATAGTTCTTGCGCACCTCATAGCCCGAAGGAGAGAAGAACGTCAGCAGGATCTTATATTCAGGATGCTCCTGCCGGAGCTGCTCCATGATTGGGCGCCCCTGCTCAAACTCACCTAAAGAGGCAGCATGAAACCACGCATACTTCGCATTGGGATCCACCTTCTCTTTTAATATAGAGAAGGCCTCACGCTCTCCACGCCACATCTTCCTCACCTTCTCATTGAAAAAACTGGCAATGGCAACGCCTAACTGCATCAAATATATAATAACGTTGTAAATCATAACATTTTCTTAATCCAATTGCAAAGATACGGATAAACGAGCGCAAAACAAAGAAAAACCAGATTTTTTATTAATACAAAAAAGATGTTAAAGGTTATTATATTATAATTATTATACTATAATAATTGAAAAATAATAATTATCTTTGTCCAATAAACAGAATGTATGATGTTAAACAATCCATTTATCCTATATGGTTATGAGTCGGAAGAATATTTCTGCGACCGAAAGAGCGAGACTGAGAGTCTGTTCAATCTTATCAAGAATGGCAACAATGTTGCCTTGATAGCGCCACGACGTATTGGGAAAACCGGACTGATCGAGAATTTATTTCATCAACCGAAAGTCCAAAAGCATTATTATACCTTTATTATTGACATCTATGCGACAAAAAATATAGAGGACATGATTATGACGATGGGCAACAGTATCCTTTCTTCATTACGACCATGGGGAACAAAGGTTATGAGGAAATTCACGGATATATTATCGTCCTTACGCAGTGGAATTTCTTTTGACCCCGCCGGTAATCCATCGTGGAATGTTGAGGTTGGTGACATACATACCCCAAGGACCACCCTTGAAGAAATATTCCATTATATAGAGACTGCAGACAAGCCGTGTATCGTTGCCATTGATGAGTTTCAAGCGGTGAGCAATTATCCCGACGGGAATGCTGAAGCACTACTCCGCACATACATCCAGCATTGTAGGAACGCAAACTTCATCTTTTCGGGTTCGCAAAGAACCATGATGACAGAGATATTCCTGAACCCCTCACGCCCTTTTTATCAAAGCACGTCGATGATGTCACTCGCACCAATACCTATTGATAAATACTGTAATTTTGCCCAGAAACATTTCACGGCATCAGAGAAGACACTCCCTGCCGAAATATTCCAACACGTTTATGAGCAGTTTGAAGGTATCACATGGTATGTACAACGGATAATGAATGAGCTTTTCGCCATTACATCGCCAGGATCTTCTTGCAAGGAGGAGATGATAGACATTGCCGTCAACAATATTCTGCGTGCTAATGAATTCAACTACCAGTCATTGCTCTTTCAGTTACCACCCAAGCAAAAAATGCTGCTGGTAGCGATCAGTAAAGCTGGGAAAGCTAAGAACATAACATCTGCCGACTTCATTCGGCGATGGCATCTGCCTTCTACAAGTAGCGTACAGGCTGCCATTAAGGGATTACTCGAGAAAAACCTCATTACAATGTCATTAGGAGTCTATGAGGTCTATGACAAGTTTTTCGCGATGTGGCTGTTGAGAAAATAACAACTATTAAAATAATCGGGGACAGCTGCATAGCAGGCCTATCCCCGATTACTCCATTATCCTAACACCTGTATCGCCCTGCGTAGACGAGCCAAGGTCTCTTTCTTGCCTAAGAAAGCAGAGATATCGAACATACCGGGACCCTTGCCGATGCCGACGAGTGCCAGACGGAAGGCATTCATCACGTCACCTAACTTATATCCCATGCCCTCTACCCAAGCGAAGACGATCTTCTCCTGATTCTCCACAGAGAAATCATCGATGCCTTCGAGGACGGTAGCCAACTGATCCATCACCACGGCAGAGTCTTCCTTCCAGCGCTTGCGCACGGTCTTCTCATCATACTCTGTGGGAGGAATGAAGAAGAATGAGCACAGGGGCCACAACTCCTTCACGAAGCTGACACGGTCTTTCATCATGTGAACGACCTGACGCACACGCTCCATCGACTCCTCTACCCCATTGCCTGTGACGATCGGGGCGAACAACTCTGTTATCTCATCGTCGCTCTTCATCAGAATATACTCATGGTTGAACCATACAGCCTTCTGGAAGTCGAACTTCGCACCGGCCTTAGAACACTTGGAGATATCAAACTGCTCTACCAGTTGATCCAGCGTAAAGAGCTCCTGCTCTGTGCCCGGGTTCCATCCTAACAATGCCAAGAAGTTGATGACTGCCTCAGGGAAGTAGCCCTGCTCACGGAAGCCATTGGATACCTCGCCCGTCTTGGGGTCATGCCACTCCAAGGGGAAGACAGGGAATCCTAAGCGATCGCCATCACGCTTGCTCAGCTTGCCTTTTCCATCGGGCTTCAGCAAGAGGGGCAGGTGGGCAAATGCCGGCATCGTATCCTCCCAGCCGAATGCTCTGTAAAGCAATACGTGTAGCGGTGCACTGGGCAACCACTCCTCACCACGGATCACATGACTCACCTCCATGAGATGGTCGTCAACGATATTGGCCAGGTGGTAGGTAGGCAGTTCGTCGGCACTCTTGTAAAGCACCTTATCATCAAGGATATCACTCTTGATAACCACCTCACCACGGATCATGTCGTGTACATGCACCTCCTCACCTGGTGTTACCATGAAGCGCACCACATACTGCTGTCCGTCGGCAATCAGTTCATCCACCTCTTCCTTAGACAAGGTCAGTGAGTTGCGCATCATACCACGGGTATGGGCATCGTATTGGAAATTCTTGATCTCGGCACGCTTAGCCTCTAGTTCCTCGGGGGTATCGAAAGCGATATAAGCCTTACCATCAGCCAACAGCTGGTCTACATATTTCTTATAGATATGTCGACGCTCACTCTGTCGGTAAGGACCATATTTGCCACCGAAGGATACACCCTCGTCGAATTTAATGCCTAACCAACGGAAAGACTCAATGATATATTCCTCAGCACCCGGCACAAAACGGCTGGAGTCGGTATCCTCTATTCTGAAGATCAGATCACCTCCATGCTGCTTGGCAAACAGATAGTTGTACAAGGCTGTTCTCACGCCACCAATATGTAATGCGCCCGTAGGACTTGGTGCAAAACGCACCCTTACTCTTCTTTCTTCCATCTTTATTATGAATTTGGATGCAAAGGTACGAAAATTCTGAGTAAGCGAGAAGAGAATAAATAAATTTATTATCTCGAGCGCGAAGAATTTATTTAATAAATGAGGACAGGGCAAAATAATTTTCGCTTTTATGAACGCTATAATCATTTTTTTTTGTATTTTCGCAGAATGAAACAAATGATAATGAAGATATGACCACTAACGACATTGACAATAATAAGAAGAATAAGCGACTGATCTCGTGGATTGCCATGGTGATCATTACGGCAGCAATCATCGTGTGGTTCCTTCCAAGAACCAGCGGACCGCAGTTCCGCTATGATGTAGGAAAGCCGTGGATGTACAGTTCGATGATTGCGAAGTTCGACTTCCCCATCTACAAGACCGACGAGGCCATACAGATGGAGAAAGACAGTATCATGAACAGTTTTGAGCCGTACTACAACTATAATATCAAGACGGAAGAAGAGCAGATTGAGCGTTTTCATGAAAAATACAAGGATGGTATCGAAGGACTTCCCTTCGAATATGTACGGATCATAGAGGATCGTCTACGCCGACTGTATCAGGCAGGTATCATGAATACGCCAGAATACTCGGAGATCTTCAAGGACTCCACAAACATGGTCAGGATTGTGACTGGCAAGTCGGCCACGAGTGTACAGATCAACTGCATCTACTCTACAATCGGCGCCTACGAACAACTCTTTCTCGATGAGAAATTAGGGCCTCAGCGACTCATTCTGCAGAAATGCAACCTCAATGAGTATATCGTGCCGAACCTGATTTACGACAAAGAGCGTAATGAAACCGAGAAGAACGATCTGCTAAGCAGTGTCGCCATAGCCAGCGGTATCGTGATGAGCGGACAGAAGATCGTGGACCGTGGAGAGATCGTGGATGAGCACACCTTCCGTGTGCTGAGCAGTTTTGAGCGAGAGATGAAGCGACGCAGTGCCTCTACCAATGAGATCCCCTCGACGATTGCCGGACAGACGCTGTTCGTGATCATCCTCATCGTGCTCTTTACCATCTACCTCTATCTCTACCGTAGGGAATACCTCAAGAAGATGCGCAGCATCCTGATGCTCTATGTGATGATCACCATCTTCCCTGTGATCGTCTCCCTGATGATGGAGCACAGTATCCTGAACGTCTATCTGTTACCCTTTGCCATCGCACCTATCTTTATACGTATCTTCATGGACTCACGCACCGCCTTTATCACCCATGTGGTGATGGTGATGATCTGTGCTGCCGCCGTGAAGTACCAGTATGAGTTTATCATCATTCAGATCGTGGCGGGAATGGTGGCGATCTTCTCACTGAACGAATTGAGTCAGCGCGCCCAACTGTTCAAGACGGCCATCCTTGTAACAGTAGCCAGTTGCGCCATGTACTTTGCCCTGCAACTGATGCAAGACAACAGTATCCTGCAGATGGATCACAGCATGTACAAATACCTGGTGATAAACGGTGTGCTGCTGCTCTTCGCTTATCCGCTCATGTATCTCATCGAGAAGACCTTCGGATTTACCTCCAATGTGACACTCATCGAGTTGTCAAACACCAGTAAGGATCTGTTGCAACAACTCAGCGAGACAGCTCCCGGCACCTTCCAACATGCCATCATGGTAAGCAACCTCTGCGTGGCCATAGCCAACAAGATTGGAGCCAACGCCCAACTGGTGCGTACAGGTGCGCTCTATCACGATATCGGAAAGATGGCTAATCCTGCCTACTTCACCGAGAATCAGGCCGGCGTTAATCCATTAGAGAAGATGACGCGTCAGGAAGCGGCAAAGGTAGTGATCAGTCATGTGGCAGAAGGTATCAAACTATGTGACAGCTACGACATCCCCAAGATCATCCAAGATTTCATCACCACACACCACGGAAAGGGAAAGACGAAGTATTTCCTCATCTCTTATAAGAATGAGCATCCCGACGAGGAAGTGGATGAATCGAAGTTCACCTACCCGGGACCTAACCCGTTTACCCGTGAGCAAGCCATCCTGATGATGGCCGATACCGTGGAGGCTGCCAGTCGCTCACTACAGGAATATACACCCGAGAGCATCAGCAACCTGGTAAATAAGTTAATCGACAGTCAGGTGAATGAGGGATACTTCACAGACTGTCCTCTCACCTTCCGTGATATCACCACTGCCAAGCAGGTGCTGACAGAGCGACTGAAGTCAATCTACCACACTCGCATCAGCTATCCGGAACTGAAGAAGAAGGGGGGAGCGTAGGTCTGAGTTAATAGTTTAAAGTTAATAGTTAATAGTTTAAAGTTTAGAGCCCGTAAGGGCGAAACAGCATAGGCGGGGTGCGTAAGCCCCCGTAGAAGAGTATAGGATTAAAGACTATTTCGCCCGAAGGGATTAAATCTGCACACTCGTATTTAAAAGTGTGCAGATTTTGTTTAATTATTGCACAAAAACGGCGTTTTGTGTAATAAACCTCATGATTTTCGTTAATCAACGTTAAATAACATGGTATATAAAAGGAAAATAAGACCAATGTAAATACCTTTGCAAACAATTTTTAAGGTATTATAAATGAAAAAGATTAAATTTATCTTTCTTTTTGTAGCACTTACATCATGCTACACATCAATTTTCGCCGGTGGTATTCTCACCAACACCAATCAAAATGTTGCTTTCTTACGTAATCCCGCCAGGGATGCAGCGATTGGTATCGATGGTATCTACACCAATCCAGCCGGTGTCGTTTTCATGGATAACGGATTACACGTGAGTTTCAACTGGCAGGTAGCCCATCAGACACGTACGATCACGACGACCAACCCCGACTTTGCTTTGGGTGTTGACAACGGTGGACAGACCGTGAAGAAGTTTAAGGGCGTGGCCGACGCACCCATCATCCCATCACTGCAGATTGCCTACAATAAAGACAGATGGAGTCTGCAAGGAGCCTTTGCCGTGACTGGTGGCGGTGGTAAGTGTGAGTTTGATAAGGGTATCGGTAGTTTTGAAAGTGCCATCGGAGCTATCGCTGGCATGCTACAGCCATTAGGCTCTACCGGTTATAGTGCCGACTCATACATGCGTGGAAAACAGTATTATTTCGGTTTCACCTTAGGTGCTGCCTATAAGCTCAACGACAACCTGTCGGTATATGGTGGTGTGCGAATGCTTTACGGAACAGCTTCTTATAAAGCAAAGGTAGATAATATCCAGGTAAACACCGCTAACGGACTGGTGCCTTTCGGCGGATTTATCGATGCTGCCAACAATACGATCTCAACCAATCTCACAAAAGTAGCAGCTGGTATCCAGCAGATTCAAGCTGGCATCGCCCAGTATCAGGCAGCAGGTGTAACACCTCCAGCCGAACTGACCACACAGTTGGCTACCCTTCAGGCTACACAAGCACAGTTGCAGACATCACAGCAGAGTATCTCTACCTTAGAGGTATACCGTGAGGGTATCGACATGATGTCCGACCAGAGTTGTTTTGGTATCGCTCCTATCATCGGTATCGACTACAAGACCGGTAATTGGAACTTCGCCGCCAAGTACGAGTTCAAGACCCGTATGCGCATGAAGAACAACTCTTCTGTTAAGGAGGCTCATGTGATCTCTGCCATCAACAAATATCTGGATGAGACCTCTGTTCCTGAGGACCAGCCCGCTCTCTTCACCGTAGGTGCACAGTGGAGCGTAACACCTACCGTACGCATCAACGCCGGTTATCACCTGTTCTTCGACAAGTCTGCTCACTGGTATAACCACGAGGAAGACAAGTTGGATGGTAACACCTGGGAGATCAATGGTGGTGCTGAATGGGACGTAACAGATAAGTTGCAGATCAGCGGTGGATTGCAGAAGACCAACTACGGACTGAGTGATGCTTACATGAATGATATGTCGTTCGTAGTCAGTTCCTACACCTTCGGTTTCGGTCTGGGCTATCAACTGACAAAGAAGTTGAAGGTGAACGTGGCCTATTTCCAGACCAACTATGACACCTATAAGCAGGAGGTGACTCCTACCGCTTTGAATCACACGACACATAATGACTTTACACGTACGAACAACGTGTTCGGCGTAGGTGTAGATCTGACGCTTTGATGGCTTAGGGTTTAGAGATAATTCTTCACTCTTCACTCTTAACTCTTCACTTTTACATCGGGTCTACATCATAGAATATCTGCAGCGAATTATAGCGGATATCGCTTGACATAAGGTGCTGGATGTCTCTCAGACACTCCCGCACCTTTTTTAGGTCTATGCCATTCTCCAGTTTCAAGACCAGTTTACGGATATGCAGTGTCTTCACCTTGGCAACAGACGGTTTGTCAGGCCCCAGCACACGACTGCCGAAGAGTGCCCTTAACCTGGTGCCCAACTCTCTGGCGGCATACTCTGTCGTCTGCTCCTGACGATGACGCACATAGACATAGATCAGTCGGTAGTAAGGCGGGTAATGGAATAGCGACCGCTCTTCCATTATATCCTGAGCCATGCCTTCCATATCATGATGCACCACCCGGTCAAGAACCGGTTGTTCGGGATTACGCGTCTGTAAGATAACCAGTCCTTGTCTTCCCTTACGACCAGCGCGACCACTCACCTGCGACATCATCATAAACGCATGTTCGAAGGCACGGAAATCGGGGTAGTTCAACATGTGGTCGGCATCCAGGATACCCACCACCGACACTTTGGCAAAGTCCAAGCCCTTACTGATCATCTGTGTTCCCACCAAGATCTGTGTCTTACCCTTCGAGAAGTCATCTATAATCCGTTCATAGGCATTCCTGCTGCGCGTGGTATCCATATCCATCCTCGACACTTTCACATCAGGGAAAAGCTCCACCAACTCATCTTCTATCTTCTCTGTGCCGATTCCTCGTCCACTAATAGTCTTACTCTCACAGTTAGGACATACCTCCGGCACCTGATACACACTACCACAATAATGGCAAGTCAACTGATTATACCGTTTGTGGTAGGTCAGCGATACATCACAATGTGAACAGTGAGGAACCCAACCACACGTCTTACACTCTACAAATGAAGAGAAGCCACGACGGTTTTGGAAGAGGATTACCTGTTCTCCACGCTCCAATGCCTGGCGCATGGCTGACAGCAAGACGGGCGAAAGGATCCCTTTCATCATCTTCCTACGACGCAGGTCTTTCACATCAACAACCTGTATCTCAGGCAACTGGATATCCTGATAACGGGTGAGGAGCTGCACGAAGCCGTACTTCCCTGTCTTGGCATTGTAATACGACTCCATAGAAGGGGTAGCCGATCCTAATAAAGTCTTGGCGCCATACATCTGGGCTAATACGATACTGGCACTACGGGCATGGTAACGGGGTGCCTGATCCTGCTGTTTAAAAGAGGTCTCATGCTCCTCATCGACGATCACCAGTCCTAACCTTTGGAAAGGCAGGAAGAGAGCCGACCGTGCCCCGAGGATAACATCATACGGGTGGGCAGACAACTGCTTGCGCCAGATCTCCACCCTTTCGGCATCGCTGTATTTAGAGTGGTAGATACCTAAACGGTTGCCAAACACCCGTTGCAGACGTTCGCGCATCTGTACGGTGAGTGCTATCTCCGGCAACAGATAGAGTACCTGTTCTTTACGCTCTATTGCCTGTTGGATGAGATGGATATAGATCTCTGTCTTTCCACTGCTGGTCACGCCATGTAGCAAGACTACGTTTTTCTTCAGAAAGGAGAATTGTATCTGATTGTAGGCTTCCGTCTGTGCTTTATTCAACGCATGGATATTCTCCAGATGAGGTTCCAACGAACTGTTCAGGCGCCCCACCTCCTTCTCATAGGTATATAAGAATTTGCGGTCTATCAGACTCTTGATGATTGTTGGTGAGCATCTGCAGGTATTCATCAGTTCCTCGCGGGTAATCTCCACGATAGGGTCATGACCATCATCATCGAGGGTATCCCAATGGCTCATCTCCAGAAAAGCATAGAACACCTTTCGCTGTTTCTCTGCCCGCTGCAACATATCCATGGCGATATGCAATGACTGAGGTTGCTGGAAATTTGTCGGCAGTCCCACATACTGCTCTGTCTTGGGCTTATAGGCATCCACATTCTTCAATCCGGAGGGTAAGGCCGCATTGAGCACCTCACCTATTGGCGACAGGTAATAGTCACTGATCCATTTCCATAGTGACAACTGTTTTTCTGTTACCATTGGCTGATCATCGAGCACCTCAAGAATCGGCTTTACAGCGAATGCGGGCTTTCGTTCGTGGACATCAACAGCAATAGCCACATAGCGTTTACTCTTTCCTAAAGGAACGAGCAGACGAACACCCTTGCGCACCTCACCTGCCAAGGAGTCGGGCACCGCATAGGTAAACATGCCCTCCAAGGGTAATGGCAGAATGACATCAACGAATCTCATAACATCCCATGATCTTCTGCAAAGTTAGGAATATTTTTCGAAATACAGTCAGTCATGCTATAGATTTTAGATTTATATTGGCAACAAACCGGCAACCTACATGCTCTGCTCCCAGACACAAATATGGTAAAACGGATTATCTCGGGGATAGGCTCTGACACACTCGGGGATAGCACTGGTTAACTTGAGGATAGGTCACTCGGGGACTGGCTCTATCAAGTGCCTGTCCCCGCCTATGATATAATGCCTTATGATCAATCCCGCAGGGATGTCACACCATAGGCGTGGGCATAAGCCCCCGTTGCATTCGGTATAATAACGCAACCCCAACGGGGTGGCAGGTTTGTTGTGTCGCCCCTGCAGGGCTTATATATAATGATTATTCTTTTACGGGGGTTACACCCCCG
>CADBSW010000129.1 GCA_902797505.1 uncultured Prevotellaceae bacterium
ATCTTTCACAAAACGTTTTACCTTATCATTTCTGGAAATGCCGATAACCTGACGACCATTGGCCATCGCCATATAACCGAGACGCGAACGGTCTGTCTCTTTCTCTTCACCGTTAATCACCAATGAGCCAAGATAACTACCGTCAGCCTTGTGGTCGGCAGAGCGACAATATAAGAACACAGATGTGTCGGCGGTATCCGGTTCTTCCATTTCCAGATTGGCATGTAGCCCATATATAGCATACATATCTATGGCTACACCGAGGATGCTGTCACTTGTCATAACAACCTTTGCGACCTCCTGCTTGGCTGGATGTTTTAATTTCTCTATATTATCCGAAGGTGTACATGAAATGGGAACACCTATTCGATAATAATAGTTCCATTTCTGATAAATCACCAGTGCGAGAAAGACTGCAGCAAGAATACCGAGGGCTTTGAGAATCCTTCGCAACCAGCTTCTGCGCCGAGACACGGCAACCTGTTCCACATCCGTCTTACGGATCTGTTCCTCCTCATCACTTTCTATGATGAACTCAGGAATCTCTGGGGATTGATTTATGAATTTATCATTTTCACTCATATCATTCGGGATGTGTTAGGGTTTCCAATTGCTCTTTTAATGTTTTCAATGCTTCACGGGAGACTCTCACCGAATAAATATCACGATCAGAGGGATCCTTTACACTGGCTATTGTTTTCGGCTTAAGGTCTTCTGCCGTTGGCACCCGTTGTAAGTGCTTTCCACCGAACACAATAGTCTGATCGATGAGATCTATAATCTGTACGTACTGACGGTTCACTATCAGGCTTCGTCCAACACGGATAAACATCTCTGCATTTTTCAGGCGTTTGAAATTATCCTCGAAATGGTGCAGCTGAAAGGTCATCTTACGACTTCGTCCGTTGATAAGAACAAGATCGCAATAGTTTCCATCTGCCTTGACATAGACAATCTCGTCCACGGCAACGCGCATGAGCAGAGTTGATGTTTTGATACGAAACCACTCCATAGTTAACCATATAACTCATGATCCTCATTTTTATTGTGTTAGGTTTCATACAACATTTTCACGACTTTCTTACTTTTTAAGATGCTGTCTCTATCAACTGCCACCTTTCTATTCTTGGTATTAGCCAATAAAGTTTCCAGCACAGGAAGCATACTATTCAGATGACCATAACGTATCATAAAATTCCAAAATGGTTCAAACTTCTTCCAACCACCCATATAGAACAGGTGTGCCAACTGTTGTTTAAGGTTATCATGCCCCAAACTTGAGCGGAAAATATTACTCCAGGAATAAAACTCCTTATACGCCCAGTCATAACCTTTTTTGAGTTCCTCTGCAGTCAATCCTTTGGTCTTATAAACGACAGTCCGCGTGTCGTATTTACTCCAATCATAGGTCGTAATACGTCTGTCTCGTTCCATTTGCTGGAACAGGCGTGTTCCCGGATATGGAGTCAGAATATGATAGGTAGCAGTAGTAATACTATGCTCAATGCCCCAATCAACCGTTCTACGGAAAACATCCTTGTCATCATGATCAAGACCGAACACGAAACTGCCGTTGATCATAATCCCCAAACTATGCAGTCGATTCACTGCTGCCACGTAGTCTTTCGAAAGATTCTGAAGTTTGTTGCTAGAGCGTAGGTTTTCAGGCGAGAAAGTCTCAAATCCAAGGAATACACTTCGAAGACCTGCCTCTGCTGCTTTTACAATAAGATTGCCGTTCAACACAGAAGCAACGGTAGCTGCACTCTGAAAGACCCTTCCCATTCCACGCATTCCCTCAAATAACTCAGCAGCAAAATGTGGACTACCCAACAGATGGTCATCCAAAAAATAGAGATGGCGACCCGGCAGACGGTCTATCTCTGCCAGCGCATCATCTACTCGCTGGGTATAGAATGATTTCCCTTCACCATAGAAGGCATCCTTGTAACAGAAATCACAGTGATGGGGACAACCGCGTGATACGACAAGTGAGTTAGGCACGAAATACTTCTCTCTTTTTATAAGGTCACGTCTTACCGGCGGGATATTTTCCAAAGAACGCCACCGAGCTATATAACGTTTCTGTGGATGACCAATCCTAAAATCTGCCACAAACCGTGGAAAAGCCTCTTCCCCTGGTCCAAGAAGGATTGTGTCAGCATGTTGCGCAGCCTCATCGGGCAGTGAAGTCACGTGAAGACCGCCCATAGCCACATAAACACCTCGCATACGATAACTGTCAGCAATCTCATAAGCCCGGTATGCATTTGTAACATATACTTGTATACAGACAAGATCAGGAAGGTCATCCAATATCAGTTGCTCTACATGCTGGTCTTGTATCTCCACCTCATCGTCTTCATTGAAGTAAGCAGCCAAAGTGGCCAGTCCCAA
>CADBSW010000130.1 GCA_902797505.1 uncultured Prevotellaceae bacterium
GCCTGCAAAATGAGCTATTGAGCAATTTCAACCGTCGATTTATTGCTCAAGCTAGCTTGATTGTGCGGAACGGCAGTATTTATCGGGCTTTGAGAGAGGTTTCAGCCTGCAAATTGAGCTATAGGTCTTCTTTTTAGCTACACCATAACCAATGACAACCACCTCGTTGAGTGATTGTGCTACATCCTCTTTCAAAAGAACATTGAGGTTGGGCGCAGCATCGACGATAGCCTCCTCATATCCAATGTATGAGATGGAGATCTTGTCGCCTCGATTCGCATTTAAAGTAAAGTTACCATCAAAGTCGGTAATCGTTCCGCCACTGGCTCCGACAACGCGGATGGTGGCACCGATGACAGCTTCTCCGGTAGCATCCTTCACATGGCCATTGACAGTGATTTGCTGTGCAAAGGCACTTGCTGTAAGGATCATTCCACATAACAATGTGAAGATCCTCAAAGGCAATTTGAATTTTACCTGCTTCATCATTAACAATGTTTTAGTTAGTATATGAAATAATTAGAGTTTTCAAACATTAACATAGGTTGCTTTCTCATGGTCGTTCATTCGTGAGTAGAGCCATTTTACCGATGCAAAATTAATCGGAATGTGCTTAGGTTGTCCTTTTGTTGCTTAAAAAAGATAACTTTGAATTGCGCAACCGTTTGCATAAACGGGGAATGCAAACGTTTGCATTGTTGAAAAATCATAAAAATTCCTTTGATTAGAATAAGGTAACTTACAATTTTATATTTTTGTAATCAGAAAGCCATCATACTATTACAAGCCTATGAATGAGAACAATCCTGTAACGATGAAAGACATTGCCAGGGAACTGGGTGTATCGGTAGCTACTGTGTCGCGAGCCTTGAAAGACAGTCCGCGTATTAGTGAGGTGCAGCGGGAGCGTATCAAGGCTTATGCCCGTGAGCATAACTTCACCCCGAATATCTTGGCAGAGTCACTCCGAAGGAGTAAGGTTTCCACACCAAGGATTATCGGTGTTATCCTGCCACAGATTACACATTATTATTTTTCTTCTATTCTGTCGGGGATTGCCGAGGAAGCACGCAAAAACGATTATCATATTATGGTGGCTCAGAGTCTGGAACAGTATGAACGCGAAAAATCTATCTGTGAGTCGTTTATGAATCACCGTGTCTGTGGCGTTATCGTTTCTCAGGCGAAAGATACCGTTGATTACGACCATTTCAAGAAACTGATCGACGCACAGATACAACTGGTGTTCTACGACCGTATATGTACAGGACTGAATACCAGTAGGGTAGTGGTGGATGATTACATGGGTGCGTTTAAGGCGGTGTCCCACCTCTTGGAGACCGGGTGTAAGCGTGTGGCATACTACGGGGCTACGAGAGGACTGGAGATTATGAAGAATCGTTATAACGGTTATCGTGATGCAATCCTGAAACATGGGATGAAAGAAGAAGATTGCATTGTTGTTCCCTGCGAGACACGTGCTGATGCAGAGGCGATGACACCTGAGATTCTTTCCCGTGAAGACCGGCCGGATGCATTCTTTGCCGTGAATGACGATACCGCTATCGGTATTCTCTATACCGCTAAGCGAATGGGACTTCGGGTGCCTGAGGATATCAGCATCTGCGGATATACCAATAGTATCAGTGCGGTGGCCTGCGACCCGATGCTGACAACGGTAGAACAGCGCGGACAACAGGTCGGTGAAGAGGCTGTGAAAGTTTTGTTGGATCATGTGGAAGGCCGTGTTCCTGCTGATAAAGTGGAGAAGCGCATTGTGCGCACCCGACTGGTCGTCAGGGGAACGACAAGAAGAGTGAAGAATGAAGAGTGAAGAGTGAAGAATGAAGAGTGAAGAGTGAAGAATTTTTATATGTGGATATTAAAATAAAAATAAAATATGGAAAAACCTAATTTAAGATTCTGGCAGTTGTGGAATCTGAGTTTCGGATTCTTTGGCGTACAGATTGCGTACGCCTTACAGAGCGCGAATATCTCGCGTATCTTTGCTACCTTGGGTGCCGACCCGCATAACTTAAGTTATTTCTGGATTCTCCCGCCGTTGATGGGTATCTTGGTGCAACCGATTATTGGTACATTAAGCGATCACACATGGTGTCGCTTCGGTCGTCGCATCCCTTATCTCTTTGTAGGAGCAGCGGCAGCAGTCTTGGTGATGTGTTTGTTGCCCAATGCCGGTTAGTTGGGCTTAACGGTATCGGCTGCGATGATCTTTGGACTGATTGCCCTGATGTTCTTAGACACCAGTATCAATATGGCGATGCAGCCGTTTAAGATGTTGGTGGGCGATATGGTCAACGAGAAACAGAAAGGACTGGCGTACTCTATCCAGAGTTTCTTGTGTAATGCTGGTAGTGTGGTAGGCTTTGTCTTCCCCTTCTTCTTTACGGCTATCGGATTGGCCAATGAGGCCCCCAAGGGTGTCGTGCCTGATTCTGTCATCTGGAGTTTCTATATCGGCGCCGCCATTTTGATCCTTTGTGTGATATACACTACAATCAAGGTGAAGGAGTGGAATCCGCAGGAATATGCACAATATAATCCGGTGGAGGAAGTAAAAGACGAAGGAAAGGCCGACTGGTTTACCTTGCTTAAGAATGCACCGCGTGTATTCTGGCAGGTAGGACTGGTGCAGTTCTTCTGTTGGGCGGCCTTTATGTATATGTGGACGTATACGAACGGTTCTATCGCCAGTGTATGCTTTGGCGTGGATATGACTGCCGCCGATGCGACGAGTACCGCACAATATCAGACAGCAGGCAACTGGGTGGGAATCCTCTTTGCCGTACAGGCTATCGGTAGTGTGATATGGGCTGCTGTACTGCCGCAGTTTAAAAACCGTAAGGTGGCTTATGCTGTCAGTCTGGTATTGGGAGGCATCGGATTCGCTACAATTCCTCTGTTCTCCAACCAGTATGTGCAGTTTATCCCCTTCTTGCTCATCGGTTGCGCTTGGGCTGCTATGCTGGCCATGCCATTTACCTTCGTGACCAATGCACTTCAGGGCTACGGACACATGGGTGCTTACCTCGGACTCTTCAACGGAACGATCTGCGTGCCGCAGATCGTAGCTGCCTTGGTAGGTGGAATCATCCTTTCTCTGGTTGGCAGTGTGCAGAGCAATATGATGATTGTGGCAGGTGTCTTCCTGATTTTAGGTGCTGTATGTGTATTTAACATAAAGGAACGCGCACATGCGTAAATGTCTCTTCATCCTACTATTGGTGACAATGTGCCTGTCAACAGTTCAGGCACAGCAGACACCTCGCTCAGACGGTCCTGATGACCTGCTGAGATGGGTGCCCTTGGCTGCCACCGTAGGGATGAAGATTGCTGGAGTAGATAGCCAGAGTTCTTGGAAGAGGATGGCCGTCAATAGTCTTACTACCCTCGCCTTGACGGCGGGGGTTACCTATTGCCTGAAACATACGGTTCATAGCATGCGTCCGGATAAGAGCGATCATTACGCTTTCCCATCCGGTCACACATCGGTGGCATTTGCCAATGCCACTATTCTGCATAAGGAATATGGACATGTGAGTACATGGATCAGCGTAGGCGGTTATGCCGTAGCTGCCTTTACCGCTTATGACCGGGTGCGGCGTGACCGTCATCATTGGATGGATGTAATAGCCGGTAGTGCCATCGGCATTGCCGGTGGAGAACTGGGCTATTGGTTAGGAGACAAGATAACAGGTGAAAGAAAGAACAGTCAGTTGGTGTTTGTTCCTAACGGAGTGAACTTCTCCTATTCCTTCTGACAATGCAAACGTTTGCTCTGTAAAACGGCAAGAACTTTCTCATTACCCTTTCAACTTACGGCAATTTTTTCTAATTTTACACCAGAAAAAGAAAATAACAAGATAATAACCAACCTACTTTGAGCCTATGAATGTGAGATTTAATATAGAATATAGGACAGTCTATGGCGAGATCTTAGTGTTAAATGTGCTTGATGGAAATAATAAGCATGTGAGCCAGTATAATATGTCAACGGTTGACGGTTGTCATTGGATGTATGAAAGTGTTTCCGACTTTGCAAATGACAGTGTTGTTGAGTATTACTATACCGTTGAGCGGAATGGAACTACTTATCGTGAGGAATGGCATGTGATTCCCCATCGTCTGTCGCTTGACAGCCGATATGGTCGGCAGTATCAGGTAAACGACTATTGGAAGGATATCCCTGAAGACACCTATTTATATAGTACAGCCTTCACAGAGTGTCTGGCGAAGCATCATGCGGCAAAACACCTGTTGTTAAAGGGTGATGCCACTCTGTGCTTGAAAGTGCGTGCACCGCAGTTGGCCGACGGTGAACGGTTGGTGTTGTCTGGTGATGATGTGTCGTTAGGTTGTTGGGATCTCAGCAAGGCTGTCGTGATGTGCGAGCATCAGCCCAATGAGTGGATGGCTATTCTTGACGCCTCCACCTTCCATCGTCCGGTCATCGCCTATAAGTTCGTGATTGTCAAGGACGGCAGTTATCCTGTTTGGGAGACTGGTGACAACCGTTCGATGGCATTGCCGTTTATTCAGGCTGGCGATTGTCTGGTCTTTGAACTTCCCCAGCCAGTCTTCAACCACAAGCAGGAACGTTTCGCCGGAACATTGGTGCCTGTCTTCTCTTTGCGTAGCAGAACCAGTTTTGGTGTAGGTGACTTTGGCGATTTGAAGAAGATGATCGACTGGGTTTCGACCACCGGTCAGCGAGTTTTGCAGATCCTGCCGATCAATGATACCACGCTCACCCATTCTTGGACCGACTCTTATCCCTATTCCTGTATCAGTATCTTCGCCCTCCATCCACAATATGCCGATCTGAATGCCTTGCCACCACTGAAGAGCGAGGCACAGCGGAAGCAGTTTGAGCAGATACGCAAAGAACTCAATGCCCTGCCGCAGATCGACTATGAACGGGTGAACCAGGCCAAGTCAGACTATCTCCGTCTGCTCTTCATGCAAGAAGGAAAGGAGATGATGAAAACAGCAGGTTTCAAGCAGTTCTTCAAGGATACTCAAGAGTGGCTCGTGCCTTATGCACAGTATTGTTATCTGCGTGATAAGTATGCCACAGCCGATTATACCCGGTGGCCCGATCATCAGGTATGGGATGAGAAAGACCGTAAGGCATTGTCATCACCACGTACGAAGATTTACCAACAGGTAGCTATCCATTATTTCGTACAATATATCTTGCATGTGCAGATGGAGGAGGCCCATGCCTATGCCCGTGAGAAGGGTGTTGTGCTGAAAGGTGATATTCCAATCGGTGTGAACCGCCATGGTTGTGATGCCTGGATGGAGCCTCGTTACTTCAATCTTAACGGTCAGGCAGGAGCACCACCGGATGATTTCTCCGTGAATGGTCAGAACTGGGGCTTCCCCACTTACAACTGGGATGAGATGTTGAAGGACGGTTGTCAGTGGTGGGTACGTCGTTTCTCCAATATGGCCCATTATTTTGATGCTTACCGTATCGATCATGTCTTGGGCTTCTTCCGTATCTGGGAGATTCCTATCGATGCAGTACATGGCCTGTTGGGACAGTTCTCTCCCGTCTTGTCGATGACACGAGAGGAGATAGAGAGCTACGGACTGCATTTCCAGGATGAGTTGTTCTTAGAGCCGTTTATTATGGATTGGGTGCTCGACCGTATGTTTGGTGAGAAGGCCCAATCGGTGAAAGATACTTATCTGGAGCCTACCCATGATGGCCGTTACCGTATGCGTGAGGCATTTAACACCCAGCGTAAGGTGGAGGCATATTTCACTTCACTTATAGAAGATGTCAGGAAAGATACTTCCTTGTCGGCAGAGGCTATCCAACAACGCATGAAGGAGTTGGAAGATCTGCGTGATGCGTTGTATGCTCTGATCAGTGATGTGCTGTTCGTGCGTGACCATAAGAATCCTGAACGCTTCCATCCGCGTATTGCCGTGCAGAGTGACTTTATCTATGAGTCGCTCTACGACAGTGATAAGTATATCTTTAATAAGTTGTATAACGACTATTTCTACCGTCGTAACAACCAGTTCTGGTATCAGGAGGCGATGAAGAAGATGCCACGACTCATCGATGCCACCCGTATGTTGGTGTGTGCCGAGGATTTAGGTATGGTGCCCGACTGTGTGCCATGGGTGATGAACGAACTGCGCATCCTTTCATTAGAGTTGCAGAGCATGCCGAAAGATCCTTCGGTTCGTTTCGGCCATCTGGAGAGGAATCCTTACCGCAGTGTCTGCACTATCTCATCGCATGACATGCCGACACTAAGACAGTGGTGGGATGAGGATGCCATGCGCACCCAGGAGTATTACACCACGATGTTACAACATGACGGTGTCGCTCCCCATCCGTTGTCTGGAGGGATGGCACAGGAGATTATCAACCGTCATCTGCAGTGTCCTTCGATGTTGTGCATCCTGTCGATACAAGACTGGTTGGCAATGGATGAGCATCTTCGTTTGCCGGATGCCAATGCCGAACGTATCAATATCCCTGCTATCCCCAAGCACTACTGGCGTTATCGCATGCATGTGAATATTGAGGATCTCCAGCAGAGTGCAGGCTTTAATAACCTCATCGGGGAGATGATCAACCGGGCAGGAAGATAAGATAGTTTAGGGTTTAGAGCAAATAAAATAATTATATGAGAAAACTGTTATTATTGATCGCTTTGTTGCCACTGACCATGATGGCACAGCGGGTAGCATCGCCGAACGGACTGGTGGAGGTGATCTTCTCATTGGATGGCACCCGTCCGCAATATGAGATGACCTTTAAGGGTAAACCTGTCGTTAAGCCTTCACACCTCGGACTGGAGTTGGCTAAGGATAAGCATGCCAGCAGAGGCCTGAAGGAGACCGACCTGATGGATGGTTTTAAGATCGCCAAGGTAGAGAACAGTACCTTTGACGAGACGTGGAAACCCGTGTGGGGTGAGACAGCTACCATCCGTAATCACTATAACGAGATGGCGGTGACACTGGATCAGGATATCAAAGAGCAGCATCGTTCGATTATTATCCGTTTTAGGGTGTATGATGACGGTATGGGCTTGCGCTATGAGTTCCCACAGCAGAAGGACTTGAATTATTTTCTCATAAAGGAGGAATGTACAGAGTTTGCAATGGCGGGCGACCATATGGCATGGTGGATAACCGCCGACTATGATACACAGGAGTATCCTATACAAACTACTCGTCTGTCGGAGATTCCTGCCCGTCAGAAGCTGTCGTTTGATAAGCGTGGCCGTCTCTATGAAAATGGTACTAACGAGCGTATGGTAGATGCTGTAGTGTGGGACAATGCCTCGATGACACCTGTGCCCAATGCTGTTCAGACTGCTTTACAGATGCGTACCGATGATGGCTTGTACATCAATATTCACGAGGCTGCATGTATCAATTATGCTACCATGCATCTTGAACTGACAGGCAAGACAACGTTCAGAAGTCATCTTACCCCGGATGCCACAGGACTGAAGGGCTGTATGCAAACGCCCTGTCAAACTCCATGGCGCACAGTCATGGTAAGTGACAATGCCTGTGATATGCTCTCTTCAAACCTCATTCTTAATCTGAATGAGCCATGTGCCCTTGACGACGTGTCATGGATTCATCCAACTAAGTACTGCGGCGTATGGTGGGAGATGATCGTGGGAAAGAGTTCCTGGAACTATACCGATCAATATCCTTCCATACAACTGGACAATATTAACTGGAACGCAGCAAAACCCAATGGCCGTCATGCTGCCAACAATGAGAAAGTAAAGAGATATATTGACTTTGCCGCCGATAACGGATTAGATCAAGTGCTCGTGGAAGGCTGGAACGTAGGCTGGGAGGATTGGGCCAATATGTGGAAACGGGATGTCTTCGATTTCGTAACACCGTATCCCGACTTTGATATTAAGATGCTCAACGACTATGCCCATAGCAAAGGCGTGAAACTGTTGATGCACCACGAGACCTCTTCTTCTACGCAGAATTATGAACGGCATCTTGAAAAGGCTTATACACTGATGAATAAATATGGCTATGATGCTGTTAAAAGCGGTTATGTAGGAGATATTATCCCTCGTGGTGACCACCATTACTCACAATCGATGAACGATCACTATCTCTATTGTATCAAAGAAGCTGCTAAGCATCATATCATGGTGAATGCACATGAGGCGACACGCCCGACAGGACTCTGTCGTACTTATCCTAACCTGGTAGGTAACGAGAGTGCCCGTGGAACAGAATATGAGGCATTCGGCGGTTCTAATCCTGATCATACAGTGATTCTTCCGTTTACCCGTCTGCAAGGTGGCCCTATGGACTATACACCTGGTATCTTTGAGACACAACTTTCTACATGGAGCAACAATACTTCTTATGTGCGTTCCACCCTCGTAGGACAGTTGGCATTGTATGTCACGATGTACAGTCCGCTGCAGATGGCTGCCGATCTGCCTGAGAACTATGCGAAGTTCATGGATGCCTTCCAGTTTATCAGGGACGTGGCTTGCGACTGGGATGACTCTAAATATCTTGAGGCAGAGCCGGGCGACTATATCACCGTGGCTCGTAAGGCTAAGGGCACTGGCAACTGGTTCATCGGTGGTAAGTGCGATGAGAACGGACATAAATCCGTCATTAAACTCGACTTCCTGGAAAAGGGGAAAAATTATGAGTGTACCATCTATGCGGATGCCAAGGATGCTCACTATCAGCATAACCCCAAGGCTTATGTGATTACGAAGAAGACCGTTAAGCAGGGCGATACCCTGAAACTGACGGAGGCTCCGGGCGGTGGCTTTGCCGTATCATTAATTATGAAATAAGCATAACGATTTACTTACAGAAAAACCTAAGCATCATCAAACATGAAAAAAATAATAGCAACAGCGATGCTGGCTCTTATCACAAATATGGCAAACGGACAGACATTCTTCAATGAGGTGGAATGTGGGCCCGAGGCCACCGTCTTCAACCTCTTTGCACCGGCTGATGCCAAGTCGGTGAAGGTGCGCATCTACCAAAATGGCGATAAGGGAAAAGCCCTGAAGACCGTTAAGATGGCATATAATACTGATAGTAAGAAATGGACAGCCACGGTGAAAGGCGACCTGCGGGGTAAGTTCTATACCTTTGATGCCGGACGAGGCGAGTGTGCAGGTGTCTTTGCAAAGGCCGTAGGCGTGAATGGTCGCCGCGGAGCTATTCTTAATATGTTGGAATGCGATCCAGACGACTGGTGTTGTGACGTGCGCCCCGTGACCAAGACGCCTGCCGACCTTGTCATCTATGAATTGCACCACCGCGACTTCTCCATCGGGCGCGCCGATGCCAAATATCCCGGTAAGTTCTTGGCACTCACAGAGCCATGGGCCATCAAGCATCTTACTGACCTGGGGGTCAACGCCGTCCATATCCTGCCGTCTTACGACTTTGGCTCGGTGGATGAAACGAGACTCAGTGACAATAAATACAACTGGGGTTACGACCCCGTGAACTATAACGTACCCGAGGGTTCTTATTCGACGGATCCCTACAACCCCAAGGCTCGTGTGAAGGAGTTCAAGCAGATGGTGCAGGCATTGCACAAAGCAGGCATCCGCGTGATTCTCGACGTGGTGTATAATCACACCTATAATATCGAGAACAGTAATTTCCAAAAGACCTATCCCGACTATTACTATCGGAAAACGGCCGACGGAAAGTATAGCAATGGCTCTGGTTGTGGCAATGAGACAGCCTCGGAGCAGCCCATGATGCGCCAGTTTATCATCGAGTCGGTGAAATATTGGGCCAATGAATACCGTGTGGACGGCTTCCGTTTTGACCTGATGGGATGCCACGACATCGAGACTATGAATGCAGTAAGGGCAGAGCTGGACAAGATAGATCCCAATCTGTTTGTCTATGGTGAGGGATGGAGTGCCGGCAGTTGTGCCTTGCCACAAGAACAGTTGGGCGTGAAAGCCAATATCAGTCGTATGCCCCGCATCGCCGCTTTCTCCGATGAACTGCGTGATGCGCTGCGCGGACCGTTCAGCGACGATACGAAGGGCGCATTTCTGGCAGGCATCCCTGACTCAGAGGAAAGCATTAAGTTCGGCATCGCCGGTGGCATCAGTCATCCGCAAGTGGACATGACGAAGGTGAACTACTCGAAGACACCATGGGCGGAAGAGCCGGTGCAGATGATCTCCTACGTCAGTTGTCATGATGATATGTGCCTCGTAGACCGTCTCATGTCCAGCGTTCCTGGACTCAAGGGCTCCACAAACGCACGTCTTTCTTCACTCACCGCCGAGCAGAAAGAGGAGCTCATCCGCCTTGATCTGCTGGCACAGACGGCTGTCTTCACCTCTCAGGGCGTTCCCTTTATGCTGAGCGGAGAGGAGATGCTACGCGACAAGAAGGGCGTTCACAATAGTTTTGAGTCGCCCGACAGTGTCAACCAACTGCCCTGGGAGAGGCTGAAGGAATATCCTCAGGTGTTTGAATACTATAAGGATCTTATCCAGTTGCGCCGCAATCACCCTGCCTTCCGACTGGGCGATGCCCATCTGGTGCGCAAACATCTGGAGTTTCTCGATGCTCCGGCTGGTGTGGTGGCCTTCCGCCTGAAGGACTACGCCGGACGCGACGACTGGCGTAACATCATAGTGATACTCAACAGTAACAAAGAGCAGGTGAGCGTTCCTGTTCCAAAAGGAATGTATACCATCGTGTGCAAGGATGGAAAGATTGACGAACAGTCTACCAACAAGACCTTCGGTCGTAAGATTCCGGTATCTCGTCAGTCGGCTCTTATCCTTCATGATTAGTATTACCGGTGTGAGCAATAGTACCTTTGAAAGACAGTCCGAGTACTCCGGACTGTGAGTCCGGAGCCTTCGGACTCCTCTGAAAGGTCATCAATGAAAGGAGAGATAATACAGACAGATGAGATAAAATAGTACAAAACATATGAGAAAGTCTTTATTGTTTTTGATGGGGTTGTTGGTAGCTGCAGGAATGTCGGCAGCCACCAAGATCTCTGTCAGTCGTATAGACCCTACCGATTGGTATGTGGGCATGAAGAATCCACAGTTGCAGTTGATGGTCTATGGTGAGGGTATTCGCGATGCGGAGGTAACCGTAGACTATGCCGGAGTGAGGGTTGACAGTGTTGTTCGCTTGGACAGTCCGAATTACCTCATGGTTTACCTTAACCTAAAGGGTGCTCAGGCAGGAACGATGCCGCTGGTGTTTACCAAGGGGAAGGCCAAGAAGACCGTTGACTACGTGTTGAAAAACCGTGAGATGAGTGGTGATAAACGCGTGGGATTCAGCAACTATGACGTGTTGTATATGCTGATGCCCGACCGTTTTGCTTCCAGTGGGAAGTACGTGGAGAAGGCTAAGCAGTTGAAGGGTAAGAAGATCAAGAATGCGGATGATGCCCGTCTGATGAGTCTGAATCATTACGTGGTGGACCGTTCTCAACCATCCCTCCGCCATGGTGGTGACCTGGAAGGCATCCGTCAGCATCTCGACTATTTCAATGAGTTGGGTGTCACCGCCTTGTGGCTCACCCCCGTCTTGGAGAATAACTCGCCTGACAATGAGGCAGGCTACAGCACCTATCACGGCTATGCTACGACGGATTATTATCGGGTAGATCCCCGTTTTGGCACGAATGCTGATTACCGCAGATTAGTGGATGAGGCTCACCAGAAAGGACTGAAGGTGGTGATGGACATGATCTTCAACCACTGTGGCTTTGAGCACCCTTGGGTGGCCGATCAGCCCAGTAAAGACTGGTTGAATCTGCCAGAGTGGTTGGTGGATTCTAAAGGTACCTCTGTGCCTAATTCGAAGTTCCAGCAGACCAGTTATAAGCTGACCCCTGTGAAAGATCCCTATGCCTCGGAGGTAGACTTGAAAGAAACCGTTGAGGGATGGTTCGTGCCTACCATGCCCGATCTAAACCAACGTAATCCCCATGTGATGACTTACCTCATCCAGAACTCCATCTGGTGGATAGAGACGGTAGGTATCGACGGTATCCGAATGGACACTTATCCCTATGCCTTCGCCGATGGTATGGCCCAATGGATGAAGACGATAGATGAGGAATATCCTAACTTCAACGTGGTAGGAGAGACTTGGGTGACAGAGCCTGCGTATACCGCTGCCTGGCAGAAGGGCAGTAAGGTGGCCGATCATGAGAGTTATCTGAAGACCGTGATGGACTTTGCCTTCTTCGACCGACTGAGTCTGGCGAAACATGAGGAGACCGATGCGTGGTGGAATGGCTTCAATCGTCTGTATAACTCCTTCTGCTATGACTATCTGTATCCCGATCCCACCCATGTGATGGCCTTCATCGATAACCACGACACCGACCGCTTCTTAGGAAACGGGCGCGATAGTCTGGCTATGAAACAGGCATTGGCCCTGTTGCTCACCGTGCGCCGCATCCCACAACTCTATTATGGCACGGAGATTATGATGAATGGAACAAAGGAGATTACTGATGGAAACGTGCGGAAAGACTTCCCCGGTGGTTTCCCCGGAGATACCTGTAATGCCTTCACGCGTGCCGGAAGGACTGCCGAGGAGAACAGTATGTTCGAGTGGTTGAGCCGTGTGCTCCACTGGCGTAATGGCAACGAGACGATCGTGAGGGGCTATCAGACACAGTTTATCCCTTATAATGGGGTGTATGTGGTGGCGCGCCGCTGGCATCGTCATGTGGTGATGACGATTATCAATGGCACTTCCAAATCCGCTAAGGTGGATATCAAGCGCTATGCGGAGTTAATCGAAGAACAGACGGAAGCAGAGGATATCACAACAGGTAAGACCGTCAGTCTAAAGAAGGATATCCCACTGTCACCACGTCAGACGATGATCTTAGAGTTCTAAAACACTAAAGCATAATCACTTTGAATGAATAGGGGGGCATCGGTATGGATTTCTTACCGTTGCCCTTTCCTTTTTGGGTACTCACGTGGATATCTCCCGGCTTGCCGGAGAGTTGTTCATACTCATAGGTATCAGGCAGGTTGATGCCGTTGACGGTTATCTCTGTCGCTACGGGCAGGGCATTGACCAACCGTAGATATTGCTTGCCGCTCTTGGTGTCTTTGATGAGCGAGGCGGCTAAGCGTTGAGATACTTTCTTGGCATTCGTGTCTTTTGCTAATGCATCTTCAGAAAGTGTTATCTTGGTGGGGATATAGCTGTTGCCGATGAATGTGCCGAAGAGTCGTTGGATCTCATAACTCGGTGTCAGCGTGACATGCTCATTATCGAAGTAGATCATGTCGGGATCCCAGTTCTTGTGCTTCTCATGACAGAGTAGCGGGGCATAACTGGTCATCTCCACGATATCACCGTTGCGCTCGATGTTACACAGATAGATAGCCTCGGTGAGGGCACACTCCACGTCACTGCGGCGCTTATCGCTATTGCTGCTCCACTCTCCGAGATAGACCTTAGCCTTCGAACGGTCATAACGGTCGTAGTAATCCTGGTGATTCAAGAACCAACCGGTACTCTCATAGTAGTGCTCATCCACCATCTGCGCCAGTTCGGGGTGCTCATTGTTAAAGCGCCATCCCTCGATATAGTCGCTGGAAGGGGTATGGAAAGGACCTGCCGTTCCACAGATAACGATATCGGGGTAACGTTCATGGATAGCGCGGGCGATCAATTCGTAACGCTCCTCGAAGGTGGTGCTTACCAGGTCTTCATTACCGATACCTATATATTTAAGGTGGAAAGGTGCCGGATGGCCAGCCTCTGCGCGTTTCTTTGCCCATTCATTGGTGGCTGGGTCACCATTGGCCCATTCGATCAGATGGAGGATATCGTCGATATACGATTGCATCTCTGTCATGGGAATACCTCCCTGTTGTCCACCCATGCCACGGGCATCTGCCTGGGAGTTCTGACAGGGTACGGCTGCGGCGAGAACAGGAAGGGGCTCTGCACCCATATCCTCACACCACTGGAAATACTCATAGAATCCTATGCCACGCGTCTGGTGGTAGTTCCAGATATTCATGTCTGGCTTACGGTCTTGCCAAGGGCCGATCGTCTCAATCCATCGGTAGATATTGTCGATGCCCTGTCCATGACTCATACAACCGCCCGGGAATCGCACAAACTTAGGATGTAAGGCGGCGATGGCCTCTGCGAGATCCTTCCGCATGCCATGACCCTTGTAGGTATTCTGTGGGAAAAGACTCACCATGTCGATGGCAACAGTCCCTTTCTTGAGTCCTTTTATCTGCAGACAGGCGTTGCTATAGTCGGCAGGAGCCGTGAACGTGGTTGTATAACGTGTCCATTCCTTGGATTTTGACTGGATGACAGTCTGGGTAATGATCGTATTTCCTTGACTCGTGGTGAGAGAGATACGCAGTTTCTTTTTCTTACAGTCTATATTTCGGAGATAACAGGAGAAATCATATTGCTCTCCTTTCTTTAGACAAATACCATCCCAACCCTTGTTGATGATCTTCCCATTTGTAAGACGGGTATGATGCGGATTCATCTTACTGAGGGGCTGGTCGGTCGTTATCTGCAGATCACCTTCCCATGCGGTGGTGGCATTCCACTGAACACCCTTACGGTTAAAGTCTTTTGCGGAATATTCGAAATCACGGTTTTGTATGAGTTCTGCATAGAGTCCGCCATCTGCCGCATAAGAGATATCCTCGAAGAAGATACCGATGAGTTTATCGCTGATGACCTTCTCTTTTGAATGGTCCACATTCAGCATGGCCTTCAACGTATGAGGCAGGTAGGGTAGGAGGGAGCTCTGATCCTGATGCATGCGCTCAGCACTGATGCGTGCATCTTCTCTCATCGTGTCGTGATGCTTACGGAGTGCCTGTAATTCCTCTTCAGTAATAGAGACCTTCTGCCCGATCTGTTGTTTGCCATTGATGAGCACGGTATCTCGCTTACTGCTCAGTTGTCGGTATTGTTCAATCAACGAGTGGTTATCGCAAGGCCTGTCGGCAGTAAAGTGACGGAAATCACGTGTTGCCGATGTCTGTCGGAGTTGTCCTTTCGCATCCTGAAAAACAACATAGGTATCCTTGTCTTGACTGATCACAACAGGTTTATAACACCCTCTTACCGACATCACCGGATAATCCTGCGGCCGCCAGGTAACCAAGTCTTTACTGTAGGCGGCAGCAAAGGTAGGAGCACTGTCGTTCACCTGCCACACGGCGCGCCATGTTCCGTCGGCTGTACGGGTGATAAACGGTGAGAACATCCTTTTCTCCTGTCCCCAAGCACCATAGTCGCTGGCTAACATCTGTCCGATCTCCTGCCATTGTTGTTGGGCATCTTGATAGGCGATGTGGAGGCCGTCGGTAGGCTCTTGGTTAAATACAAATACGGTGATGATTGATAGAATTATGGAGTGCATGCTGTCATTTGATTTGTTAGTAGAGTAATAGGAGTCCTGCGAAGGCGCAGTACATGATCATACGGATAGGGTTGATCTTCATGAACTTCGTGCCGATGAATGTGGCTGCGAAGAGGAAACAACTGATCCAGAACTGCCATGGATTGTCGGGCGTACTGAAGTTGTCGGCTGTCATCAGCATCAAGGTGGCTGCTGCCAACAGACCCACCACGGCAGGGCGTAACCCAGTGAAGATGCCTTCTACGATAGGCGACTTCATGTATTTCATGAACATTTTGCTGATCAGGATCATCAGAATGAGTGAAGGGAGCACCAATGCAATAGTAGCTGTAGTACTACCTAACACAGCCATTGGCATGCTGTATCCGGCGTTTTTTACGGCTGTGTATCCACAGTAGGTGGCAGCGTTGATGCCTACAGGACCAGGTGTCATCTGACTGATAGCCACGATATCCGTAAACTCAGCTGTCGTCATCCAATGCCAATGATAAACCACCTCACCTTGTATCAGCGACAGCATTCCGTAACCACCGCCAAAGCCAAAGAGACCGATCTCGAAGAAGGTGATAAAAAGATACAGATATACCATATGCTCTTATTCTTTCCTTTTATTCTGTGGGTTTGATATATTTGCCATAGACATATCCTCCCAGTCCTGCGAGGATGATGACGATAATAGGAGAGACACCGAATGCCCATATAGCCATAGCACCTAAGATCGGTATCCAACAGTTGGATAGGTTGATCTTCGCTTTGCGCGCCAGGTTAAAGGTGGGCACAGCAATCAGTGCTACTACAGCAGGACGGATACCGCGGAAGAGAGCTGCTATCACCTTGTTGTCTTCAAACTGGTGGAAGAACATGGCAATAAGCAGGATGATGATAAATGAGGGGAGTGCCGTGGCTAACGAGGTGCACAGCGCTCCCTTGTTTCCTTTCAGTTTATACCCGATAAAGGTACTGATATTGATAGCAAAGACACCAGGACAACTCTGTGCGATGGCTATGAGGTCAAGCAGTTCTTCATCGTTCACCCATTGGTGTTTTTTCACCACCTCCTCGGTGATAATAGGAATCATGGCATAGCCACCACCAAAGGTCACTATGCCAATCTTAAAGAAGGTCTTGAACGACTCCCAATAGATATTGTCCACGAGAAAAACGCTTTTCAATTATTCGTTATTGGTCTTCTCCTCGATCCACTTACGGGCGTTGACGAATGCTTCTATCCACGGTGTCACCTGGTCATTACGACGGTTGGCAGGATACCAAGCACACTGCCATGGGAAGATGGCACGCTCCAAGTGTGGCATCATTGCCAGATGTCTGCCGTCGGCAGAACAGATACCTGCTACATCATAGTCAGATCCGTTCGGGTTGGCTGGATAACCGTGATAGTTGTATTTAGCCACAACATGATAGTTGCTTTCCTCACCAGGCAGAGAGAACTTTCCTTCTCCGTGGGCCACCCAGATACCTAACTTATTACCACTCAGAGAATGGAACATCACACTCTGGTTCTCTGGTATCTGTAAGGAGATGAACTCACTCTCAAACTTATGGGAGTCGTTGTGAAGCATGCGTGGTCTTTCTGATGCTTGTGTGGATGCTTGGTTGATAAGACCGAGCTCAACCATCAACTGACAACCGTTGCAGATACCCAGACTGAGGGTGTCTTCGCGTGCATAGAAGCGATCAAGTGCTTCTTTTGCCTTGGGGTTGAAGAGGAAGGCACCTGCCCATCCCTTGGCACTACCCAAGACATCTGAGTTGGAGAAGCCACCACAGAACACGATCATATTGATATCTTCCAGTGTCTCACGACCGGTAATCAAATCGGTCATCATCACGTCTTTCACCTCGAAGCCTGCCAACCACAGAGAATAAGCCATCTCACGCTCACCGTTCGTTCCTTTCTCACGGATGATAGCAGCCTTCGGACGGTTACTGTCATTGGCTGTCTTCTTCCAACGGTCAGCATCCAGACGATACTCTTTCAATGTGCCGGAGAAGTGACGGTTGAATCGCATCTCCAGGGGCTGTACCTTATAATTGTCGAAACGCTCCTTTGCCTTACCGTTGAAGCTCTGTTTGCGATCGAGCAGATAACTGGTCTCATACCACACGTCGCGCAGACGGTCGATGTCGAAACTGTGCTCCCAACCGTCCTTAGATACAACGAGTGTTCTGGTATCTGGGGTGGAATAGCCAATCTTGGCAAATCCTACGCCTTGATCCTCTAAGAAGTCGATCAGTTCGAACTTATGACGGTCATGTACCTCTATGATCACGCCGGGGTTCTCAGCAAAGAGGTTCTTGATGATATCACCGTCTTGCAGACTGTGGAGGTTGATGTGCATACCTCCCGTCTTGTTGGCGAAGGTCATCTCCAACAGGGTCGTGATGATACCACCGGCAGAGATGTCATGACCAGCCATGATCCATCCTTTCTTGATGAGCTCCTGCAAGACATTGAAGGCATCACGGAAATAATCCGGATCTTTCACCATCGGCACATCTGATCCTACCTTACCACGTGTCTGTGCGAAGGCACTACCACCTAATCGTTGGTTGTCGAAACTGAGGTCGATATAATAGATGCTGGCATTCTTGTCATTAACCAATACTGGAGAAACGACCTTTGTAATGTCGGCTACCTCTCCTCCGGAGCTGACAATGACAGTTCCCGGGGCAATGATCTTCTCGCCGTTAGGATACTGCTGACTCATTGACAGGGAGTCTTTTCCGGTTGGAACGTTAACACCTAAGCTGCAACAGAAATCACTCAGCGCCTTCACAGCACTATAGAGACGTGCATCCTCACCGGCCTGTGAACGACAGGGCCACATCCAGTTGGCAGAAAGACTGACGCTATCCAAACCATTCTCTAACAGGGCCCATACGATATTGGTGAGTGACTCGGCAACAGAGAGAACACTACCAGCCTCCGGACTGGCCAGTCCTGCCTGTGGAGCATGTCCTAAGGCAGTGGCGATACCTTTCTTTCCTCGGTAGTCAAGGGCTACCACACCACAGTCGCTCAACGGCAACTGTATCTCTCCCTGACATTGCTGACGGGCAATCTTACCAGTTACCGAACGGTCAACCTTGTTGGTCAACCAGTCTTTACATGCCACAGCCTCCAGGCGCAGCACATCTTCTACATATTTGTCGATATCCTTGATATCATAAGAAACATCTTCATAACGGCGTTCTACGGTTGTATCACGCATGATGGTCTTGGGAGAATGACCGAACATCTGGGCCACATCAAGGTCGAAAGGTTTGATGCCATCGCCCTGTTTGAATGAGAAGTGGGCATCGCCAGTTGTCTCACCAACCACATACAGCGGAGCACGCTCACGCTCAGCGATCTGTCTTACGTGCTCGATATGCTGTTCGTCGATGAGCAGTCCCATACGTTCCTGACTCTCATTGGCGATAATCTCTTTTGAGGAGAGGGTCTTGTCACCGATAGGCAGTTTTGTCATGTCGATCTCTCCACCACACTCTTCTACCAACTCAGAAAGACAGTTTACATGTCCGGCACTACCATGGTCATGGATGCTGACAACAGGGTTGACATCCTCCTCGCACAGAGCTCTCACCAGGTTATAGGCTCTCTTCTGCATTTCTGGATTGGCACGCTGTACGGCATTCAATTCGATGCCATTGCTGTATCGACCAGTATCAACAGAGGAGACACTACCTCCACCTAATCCGATGCGGTAGTTGTCACCGCCCACCACGACAATCTTGTTGCCCTTCTTGGGTTCTTTCTTCAGACAGTCGCGCTTAGTGCCGTATCCTACACCACCTGCCAGCATGATTACTTTGTCGTAGGCGTATTTCTCATCACCTTCCTGATGCTCAAAGGTCAATACAGATCCAGTAATCAGCGGCTGACCGAACTTGTTACCAAAGTCGGAGGCTCCGTTAGAGGCCTTAATAAGAATCTGTTCCGGACTCTGATACAGCCATTCCCTAACAGGCAACAGCTGTTCCCATGAGGGCAGCTCATCAGTCTTACGGGCATAGGATGTCATATATACTGCTGTTCCGGCAATAGGCCAAGAACCGACACCACCACCCATACGGTCACGAATCTCACCACCTGTTCCGGTTGAGGCTCCATTGAAGGGTTCTACCGTCGTGGGGAAATTATGTGTCTCTGCCTTCAGCGAGATAACACTCTCGATCTCCTTTACACGGAACCAATCACTCGTACTCTGGTCTGCCGGAGCAAACTGCTCAACGATAGGTCCTTGCGAGAAATCCACATTGTCTTTATAGGCAGAGAGAATCTTATGCGGATGCTCCTTTGTGGTTTTCTTAATCATAGAGAACAAACTGCTCTCTTTCTCCTCACCATCGATGATGAAGGTGCCGCCGAAAATCTTATGACGACAGTGCTCAGAGTTGATCTGTGCAAAACCGAAGATCTCTGAATCGGTGAGCGGGCGACCTAACTCTTTCTCAACCTTATGGAGATATTCTATTTCTTCAGGACTCAGCGCCAGTCCTTCCTGCTCGTTGTATTCCTCCAGGTTATCTACATGCTTGATGGGCTCCGGCTTGATATTTACCGTGAAGATATCTTGGTCAAGTCCCTTGTACATCCTCTGTAGCATCGGGTCGTGCTCAGCGTTTTCGTTGCTGACGGGGAAATATTCCTCTATACGGAGTATTCCTTTAAGACCCATATTCTGGGTGATCTCAACGGCATTGGTACTCCATGGAGTGATCATCTCGCGGCGCGGACCGACGAAGAAACCCTCCATGCTGTCACCATCATAGCGTGTAGCCTCACCAAAGAGCCATTTCAACTGATTGATTTCGTTGTCATTAAGTAACTGTTCTGTCTGTGTGGCAATCACACTTTTCTGCGGTGTCTGGAAGAATAGAATCATCTTTTATCTGTTTTATTATTTAGGGTGCAAAGTTACGAAAAGTCGAGCGAAATGCCAAAGGATAGCTTGCTTTTCTTTGCATTTATGAGACGGAGTAACTTCGACGGGAGTCAAAGTTACGAAAAAACGAGGGCAATACAAAAAGAATATCTTCTTTTTTAATGCCGAGTGCATTGTAACTTATCTAAAGTTACTACATTTTGGTGACATGCCCAAATAATTAGTAGATTATTGTTCGGGCTCTACCTTAAAGTCTGACAAACTGAAACTGCCATTCTTTTGTATCGTAATACTTGCTGAGAGGGTAGGCATGTCGTCATACGTAAGGACCAGTCCGGTAGTGAACTTTATTCCCGGAACAAAACAGACGCGCAGCTGGCCATCATCCAACATATAACTGATCTGCTCACCGATCCATACGGGTTGTTCTGCATCCAGACCACCCATATCTTTCACCGTGTTTTCTGCTGCCGTTAGCTCTACACCATCAGCATGGAAGGTGATCTTCTCTCCCTCTATCGTATATTTCAGTTGACTGATGAGCTGTTGCTGCATCTGATACGGCTCGATGGTCATCACGACACGTGCACTGTCATCAGCCGTTCCAAACTGTAACTTATACAACTGTTCTACATTGACACCTGTGCCTTCCATCACACATGCTGACAACCAGAGACAGTCAGCCTTACTGTCGTAGTAGGCTTGTGGCTGTCTGCTGTTACGGATATCCGGGAAGGTCGTTGTCGTGGCATTCTTGACAACCGTCATGCCATAGCCCAGTGTGGACACGCCGTTATCTAACTCGCCGATACCTGATACGCTAATGTTATTAGCCGAATCGCTCATAATCTCAAAACAATGCACCTTGATCGTCTTGTCCAATGCCTGTCTGATAGAGTCGGGCATCTGACTGACAATCGGCTCATCGAGTGTTCCATGGATATCTTTCAATGCTTTCCTACCATTGCATGATGACAATATACCCATACCACAACAGAGAAGGATGGCGGTAAACACCCATTGATGTCTTTTGTTCATAATCTTTTTGGTTTATAGTGTTCTTATTATCGTTCTAATTGCCTCTTTTCGTTTTCCAGGTTGATATTATCCATTTGTGGTGTTTCTTTGTAGTAGTTCTTTCTTTGCTTCAACAAGATCTCTGAGAGGAGCTATATGCACAGTGCAATAGTCGTCGCAGGTAGAAGAAAACATCTCCACTCTTATTTCTGAGTCAGAATCAGCATACCGACGGTGATGGTCTTCACACATCTTACGAAATATGGCGTAACGTTTTTCCAGTTCCGCTTCCAATGTCGCTATCTCTTTTTTGAGGTTCTCTTTTTCTTCGTTTGTCATATTGATACATGAAATGTTAAACTATAATCATAATTATGTTCCAATTGTCAGAATGCTTGATATAAGAAAGCGTTTCTATTGTCTGTTCAAAAGGATATAAGCGGCTTGTAAGAGCTTATTCTTCAGGGATACAGGGTAGCCGGGATGATCTTTCAAGAACTTCTCTACTTCTTCCTTAGCCTCCTTACTCTTATGCCCGCCTAACAACGCGTTGCACCAGTCGAGGGGGAAGAAGATGTCACCAGTACGTTGTACCTCCTCCAAGACGTCCAGTCCCTGACGGATAAAACGGTTATTAAAAGGTTCCCTGCGATAGTTATTCAACAACCGGAGCATGCCAGCGGCGTATGGCTCTACCGATCTGTTTTCTGCCTGCAGCAACGACAAGAAGAGCTTTTCTTGTTCTTCTTGATCGGGGGTGCATGCCCTACTGACAAAGTCAAACTCTTTTCGGCGGTCATCACTGGTAAGTCGTTCACGCTGTTTGTCGATGATCTCTTTCCATGCTTCAGGGAAACTCATGGCCAGATGATAGGCCATACTCATCTGATTCCGCTCGTTGAGGAACGGCAGTTGCTGGGCCTCCCACATAGCTTTGATCTTTGTATTCACTTCCTGACTGAGTGCCGAGGTGGTGAGCCAGCGCCATAACGACAGTCGGTATGAGGAAACAGGGTGATCCTGGGCGGTCTGAAGCAACATCTTCTCTTTCTCGAATCTTTCCTTTTCAGGGAAATACCCGAGAACAGTCAGCATGTTACTGCTGCATACCGACAACACCTGTTCATTCTTCTCATTCCTGAGATTCCATAGCGCGTCATATACTTGTTCACAGGTAGCCCGATGGGCGAGGAAGTTTTCATAGAGTGTCATGGCAAAAGCTAACCGTTTCTGGGGGTCGCTCGGTTGGGCCTCAAATAATGAGATATATCGAGCCACCTCATTACTGTCACGCAACAGATAACGGGCATAATCCGTGCCGTCGATATTGGGAAGTCCTTTGTCCAACGACCATTCCACGGTCTTCACACCTTTACCCTTCACCCATTCACGGTCGAAGGCGATGATATCGGCATCAGGCTTTACACTGTCAAGGATATGTATCAGGTCATCCCAGGTGGAGTTGTTATACGAATAGTTCTTCAGATAGACGCGCAATCCGTCTCGCAAAGCATCATCTCCCATCTTCTCTTCCAATTTCCGCATCATGATAGGTGCCTTGTGATAGATGATATTTCCGTAGAGCAGCCCGGCTTGGTTCAGGTTATCCAACGCTTGTTGTATCGGATGGGTGCCGTCTGTCCGGTCAGTCGTCAATGCTGGGATATAGTGGGTCTTGATGAAGTTCAGGTCGTAGTTGATCTGTGGAAACTGTTCCCTGGCAATCTTGTCGGCCATGAAATTGGCGTAAACCTCCTTGGTCCATACATCATCAAACCATTTCATCGTCACCAAGTCACCAAACCACATGTGGGAGGTCTCGTGGGCAAGCAGTTGCAGGCGGTTGAACTCCTCGTCGGGCGTTGCGTCTTTCCCTAAGAAGATGGTGGCGTCGCGGAACTGGATACATCCCGGATGCTCCATGCCGCCAAACTGATAACCGGGTAATACGACACATCCATATTTCTGGAAGGGGTAGGGGATACCGGTATAATCCTCCAACCATTTCAGTGACAAGGCTATCTGATCAAAAACGATAGGCAACTGAGCCACTTTGTCGGGATCTGTCTCCCGATAAAGGATGGTGATATCGCGGCCATCCCGCTGTTCGGTCTTTTCCTCAAACTTACCCGCTGTGAAAGAAAACAGATAGGTGGGTAATAATTCAGAAGTACGGAACATCATCGTCTTATGTGTCAGGGCCGTAGAGTCGCTCCTTAACAGTAGATGATCTTCTTTCTCTAAGGCGCCGTTGCTGATGGCAGTCCACTCCTTTGGTAATGTCAATGACAGATCATACGTGGCTTTAAGATCCGGTTGGTCGAAGCAGGGGAAGGCGCTGCGTGCATGGTCGGGCACGAAGAGGGTATAGAGATATTCCTCATTCCTGTTCAGGGCGTTGTCCAGACTGGTAAACGGAATGGTGATACTGTTCTTGCCATCCATTAACATATCGCCCGGTATCACCACATGCTCATCATGATGATCGGCCGCCATCGACTTGCCATTCACGGTGATATCACCGGTTACCGTGCCTTGGAAATCGATCTGCAGATGCTCCTGTCCCTTTCTGTTGAAATCGATGGTTGCCATACCTGTCACCGAGTCATTGCGCATGGCAGGGATATGGAAAGAGAGGGTATAATGGATGTCAGAGAGTGTCGCTTTCCGTTGGATAGCAAGGGCATGACTCACACCATTCTCAACTGCCACTTTCTGGGTGCGACTGCACGAGAGAAGTGCCAGACTGATGATGCTGATGAAGACGGTAGATAAGAAGGTTCTCATTCTTTTCAGGATTTTATGGTATTAATCTGTTTGATGGCTTTACTGCCGAATTATGATTCTGACTACAAATTTACATGTGAAAAAATCTATTTTTGTCATTTGTGGGGTTAAATTTCTATAAACAGGACTATCTTTGTGATTTTAAGTTCGTCAAAACAATATATATTTGCAACGTCGACATGGGGTGAACCGTCGACAAATCAATAAATAAGTAGAAACCATTAAAACATTTTATGATGATGAAAAAGAATATTTTGATGATGTCATTGATGGCAGGTGCACTGATATTCAGTAGCTGTGCCAGCAAGAAAGATCTGGAAAACTGTCGTTTGGACAACCAGAGTCTGCAGAATGAGAATAAAGAATTGAATACCAGTTATCAGGTGGCAAAGGAGCAGTTGGCTGCCGCTAATGCGCGTGTTACCTCTCTGGAGGAGCAGCTTGCTCAGTCAAAGAAAGACTATGCACGTCTGCAGGGTTCGCTCGACAAGAGTCTTAGCAATGCCAATCAGAACAATATCTCTATTGAGAAATTGGTGGATCAGATCAATGAGAGCAACCAGTATATCCGTCATCTTACGGAGTTGAAGAGCAAGAGCGATTCTCTGAATCTGTTGCTTACCAATAACCTCACCCGTTCTCTGTCAAAGGAAGAACTGAAGGAGGTGGATGTGCAGGTGCTCAAGGGCGTGGTGTATATCTCTTTGGCTGATAACATGTTGTATAAGAGTGGATCATACGAGATCAATGACCGTGCTGCCGAGACCCTGAGTAAGATCGCCAAGATTATCATGGACTATAAGGACTATGATGTACTGGTAGAGGGTAATACCGACAATGTGCCAATCAACCGTGAGAATATCCGTAACAACTGGGACCTCTCTTGTCTGCGTGCATCCAGCGTCGTACAGTATCTGCAGAACAACTATGGCGTAGATCCTAAGCGGCTTACCGCTGGTGGTCGCGGCGAGTACAACCCCTTGGCATCCAACAATACCGAGGTGGGTAAGCAGCGTAACCGTCGTACACAGATTATCATTACACCGAAGCTCGATCAGTTCATGGATCTGATCGATCAGGCTCCTGAGGATTAATCATCCGGTAGACAAACATATATAAAGCCCCCGAAAGTCATCACACTTTCGGGGGTCTTATATTATGGTATTCAAGTTTTGCATTCGCTTAAAGTCCTTAAAGTCCTTAAGGTCCTTAAAGTCCTTAACTTCTTGACCTATAGCTCAATTTGCAGGCTGAAACCTCTCTCAAAGCCCGATAAATACTGGCGTTCCGCACAATCAAGCTAGCTTGAGCAA
>CADBSW010000131.1 GCA_902797505.1 uncultured Prevotellaceae bacterium
CTTCCCATTCCGAACAGAGAAGTTAAGCCCGACATCGCCGATGGTACTGCAATGCAATGTGGGAGAGTAGGTAGCCGCCTTTTTTCATGAGTGAGGTTCTTGTCCAGATGGACAGGGACCTCTTTTTTATTGTTTTTGTCTTACAAATAATACTTTAGAAGGTATTTTCTGCCATTTTCTATTTACAGGAAACTTCAAGACGCTTCCTTCTATATGTTTGAAAATCAAATTATTATCCTTATCCTTGGTAAGCGTGGCTTGAAAGTCTTCACTTCCATAGTTGTTGACAACCTCTATCTCTGCTTTTCCATTGATTATTTCTGACGATACGATAGCCCAGATATGGTTACATTGATCAGATCCTATATATCCGTCCATTTCACCGAATACTGTTTGATCGTCTACAACTATGTTCTTATTCACCAGATCAATCTTTAAAAAGATCTTGTGTTCCTTGTTGTAAAACTTACCAATATATGTAGAATCTGCTTGTGCCATGATATTCAAGTTTGACATGCAGAGTAATACGATGATTGAAATAATCTGTTTCATAATTGTTTACGTTGAATAGTGTAACACTTTTTGTTGAATATTTTGTACAAAGATAATGCTTTTTATCAAGAAAAGAAACAAATTGCATAAAAAGTAATGAAATCTGTTTGAAATCCGCCGTTTTTTTGGTACCTTTGCAGCCATTATAATAGGATGAGATGGCAAATGCTTTAAATATTCCCGATTTTATATTCGAATCAAGTTGGGAAGTATGTAATAAGGTAGGAGGAATTTATACTGTATTATCAACTCGTGCAAAGGTTCTAAACTCACTGATGCAGGATCGGTTAATCTTCATAGGTCCAGATTGTTGGGGGAAGAAAACCAATCCTTATTTTATTGAAGATAATACTTTATATACAGGTTTTCATGCACTTGTAGAGAAACAAGGACTATCCGTGAAGATTGGCCGTTGGGATATTCCCGGCAATCCTATATCTATCTTGGTCGATTTTAGTTCTTTATTTGAGAAAAAAGACCAGATATACGGTTGGATGTGGGAAAACTATCAAGTCGATTCTCTACACGCTTATGGTGATTACGATGAAGCATCCATGTTCTCATATGCCGCTGCTTTAGTCGTTGAGCTTTTTTATAAAAATTATCTTGGTCAGGATAAAAAGGTTATCTATCACGGAAACGAATGGATGACAGGTCTCGGACTCTTATATATAAATAAGGTATTGCCTCAGATAGGTACCGTCTTCACGACTCATGCCACCAGTATCGGTAGAAGTATTGCAGGAAATAACAAACCATTATATGATTATCTTTTTGCATATAATGGGGATCAGATGTCCTGGGAATTGAATATGCAGAGTAAACACTCTGTGGAAAAGCAGACGGCACATCACGTAGATTGTTTTACTACTGTCAGTGATATAACAGCTCATGAGTGTTTAGAGTTGTTAGATAAGCCCGTAGACTTTGTCTTGCCAAACGGTTTTGATGACAGTATTGTTCCTAAAGGAATACAATTTAATAAGAAACGTAAGACTGCAAGAGAAACTTTACTCAAAGTGGCTAATGCGCTGTTAGGTACTAATTTAGGTGATGATACCTTGATTGTATCTACAAGCGGTCGCTACGAATTCAGGAATAAGGGTGTTGATGTTTTTATTGAGGCGATGAATCGTTTGTTGCGTGATCGTAATCTCAAGAAAACCGTTCTTGCCTTTATTGAAGTACCTGGTTGGGTAGGCGAGGCGCGACAGGATCTTATCGACCGATTAAATTCCGGAGAATCATTTGACACTCCTCTTGAGGTTCCCGAGATTACTCACTGGCTCCACAATATGAGTCATGATAATGTCTTGGGCATGTTGAAATTCCTCGATATGCATAATCGTCCGGAAGATCGTGTCAAATTGATATTCTTACCTTGTTACCTTACTGGCGATGACGGTATTATCAACTTGACTTATTATGATGTAGTATTAGGTAACGACCTGTGTATCTATCCGTCGTATTACGAGCCCTGGGGCTATACTCCCTTAGAGGCTATCGCATTTAAGGTACCTTGTATCACGACAGATTTGGCTGGTTTCGGATTGTGGGCCAACTCTGTAAAAGGTGATGTCAGCAAGATAACAGACGGTGTAGAGGTTATCCACCGTACAGACTATAATTACTCTGAAGTGGCAGATCGTATTAAGGATGTGGTTACCTACTATTCAGGCTTAAGTGATTCGGAGATTCTTTCTTGTAGGAAAAATGCCGAAAAACTTTCTAAGAAGGCACTATGGGACAAGTTTATCAAGTATTATCTGGAAGCCTATCAGTTTGCATTAAAAAAAGTTGAAATCAGAAATGCTAAATAATTATTTATATGAGAATTAGATCAGATTATTCAAGTGCTCCCCAGTGGAAGGAGTTAGCGGTAAAATCCAAATTACCCAAAGAATTGATGTGTTTGGATGAGTTAGCTCATAACCTGTGGTGGGTATGGAATTACGAGGCACGTGAACTTTGGAGAAGTCTTGACGAACAACTCTATGAGGAAGTCAACCATAATCCGGTTCAACTGCTCGAGCGTTTAGGTTACAAGCGTAAGGAAGAGATTGTTCAGGACAAGGAGATTATGAAGAACGTGAAGAGCGTTTATAAGCAATTCCGTGCTTACATGGATGTAAAGCCTAACACCGACCGTCCTTCTGTTGCTTATTTCTGTATGGAATTTGGTTTGAACCAGGTTCTTAAGATCTATTCAGGTGGTCTTGGCATGTTGGCTGGTGACTATCTGAAAGAAGCTTCTGATAGCAATGTGGATATGTGTGCTATCGGTTTCTTGTATCGTTATGGCTATTTTACACAGAGTCTTACCATTGATGGTCAGCAGATTGCCAACTACGAAGCTCAGAATTTCAATTCTCTTCCTGTAGAACGTCAGTTGAATGAGGATGGCACTCCAATGATCGTTGATGTGCCCTATATGAACTATCATGTACATGCCTATGTATGGCGTGTCAATGTTGGTCGTATCTCCTTGTATCTGCTCGATACAGACAATGATATGAACTCAGAGTACGACAAGCCCATTACCCACACACTCTATGGTGGTGACTGGGAGAACCGTCTGAAGCAAGAAATTCTTCTCGGTATCGGTGGTATGCTCACACTCAAGAAGTTAGGTATTAAGAAAGATATCTATCACTGCAATGAGGGTCATGCCGCCTTGTGTAATCTGCAGCGTCTTGTGGACTATATCCAGGAGGATCATCTCACCTTCAACCAGGCTATGGAGCTGGTTCGTGCATCAGGTCTTTACACCTGTCATACACCGGTGCCTGCAGGTCACGACTCTTTCGATGAGGGTCTGTTGGGTAAATATTTGGGTGGCTATCCTCAGATGCTCGGTATTTCTTGGAATGACCTGATTGATATGGGTAGACCAACTCCTGATGGAGATACCGCAAAATTCTCAATGAGTACTTTCGCTATTAATACCTGTCAGGAGGTGAATGGTGTTAGTAAGTTACATGGATGGGTATCTCAGAAGATGTTCGCTCCTTTATGGAAGGGTTATTTCCCAGAGGAGAACTTCGTTGGTTATGTAACCAATGGTGTGCACTTCCCATCATGGTGTGCTACAGAGTGGCGTCACCTTTATGAGAAATACTTTGATAAGAATCACTTGAGTGATCAGAGTAACGAGGAGATCTGGCATGCCATCTACAATGTTCCTGATGAAGAAATCTGGGAAACACGTATGGCTCTTAAGAGAAAGCTCACTGATTATATCCGCACTAAGTTCCGTGAGAATTGGTTAAAGAACCAGGGTGATCCTTCTCGTGTTCTTTCCTTGCTGAACAAGATCAATCCTAATGCATTGATGATCGGTTTCTGCCGTCGTTTTGCTACCTATAAGCGTGCACATCTGCTGTTTACCGACTTAGACAGATTGTCTAAGATCGTGAACGATCCAGAGCACCCCGTACAGTTCTTGTTCTCTGGTAAGGCCCATCCTGCAGATGGTGGTGGTCAGGGACTTATTAAGCGTATCTATGAGATCAGTCAGCGTCCGGAGTTCCTCGGTAAGATCATCTTCCTGGAGGACTATGATTTCCGTCTGGCTCGCCGTTTGGTTTCTGGTGTAGATATCTGGATGAATACCCCGACACGTCCTCTCGAGGCATCTGGTACTTCCGGTGAGAAGGCAGAGATGAATGGTGTTGTCAACCTTTCTGTGTTAGACGGTTGGTGGTTGGAAGGTTATCGCGAAGGTGCCGGTTGGGCATTGACAGAGAAGCGTACCTACCAGAATCAGTCTTATCAGGATCAGTTGGATGCAGCTACTATCTATGGTCTTTTGGAAAATGAGATCATCCCGCTGTATTACAACAAGAACAGTTTAGGTTTCAGTGAAGGATGGATCCGTGTGATCAAGAACTCTATCGCTACTATCGCTCCTCATTACACCATGAAGCGTCAGTTGGACGACTATTACGATAAGTATTACAACAAGGAGGCAGCTCGCTTTAAGATGTTGGCAGCCAATAACTATCAGGTAGCCAAGGAGATTGCTCAGTGGAAAGAGACCGTGGCAGAGCGTTGGGATTCTATCCGTGTCGTTTCTATGGAGAACAATATCCCATCAGATGGCCTAACTACAGGTGTTGAGTATTGCATCAAGGTGGTGTTAGACGAACAGGGCCTCGATGATGCTATCGGACTGGAGTTTGTTGTCATCAAGACAGATGAAGATGGTGAAGACAGGGTTGCTGGTGTAGAGCCTTTCAATGTTATTGCGAAGGCTGGTAACCTGTATACGTTTGAGAGCAAGTTTGCCAGTTCTGATGCTGGTGGTTATCGTGCGGCTATTCGTATGTACCCCAAGAATGAGAGACTTCCTCACCGTCAAGACTTTGCTTATGTAAAGTGGATCGAATTCTAAAGAATAAGATATCAATGAAAAGAGCCCGGCAATCACCGGGCTCTTTTTTTATTATAAGTAAAAAATTAAATCAGATATTGATCACTGATACTCTTGTTCTCAAGAACCGAGCGGATCGTTTCTGCAAACAGATCAGCAACAGAAAGTTGTTTTATCTTTGTACACTTTCCGTTATATGGAATAGAGTCGGTAAAGATAATCTCTTCCAGAGTACTGTTCTCCACTCTTTCACTGGCAGGTCCACTCATCACACAGTGGCTGGCAATTGCTCGTACTGTCTTGGCACCAGCCTGTTTCATGATATCGGCAGCCATCGTAATAGTACCGGCGGTATCTACCATATCATCGATGATGATCACATTTTTATCTTTTACATCACCAATGATCTGCATGTTTGATACCACGTTGGCGCGAGCACGAGTCTTGTTGCACAATACCAGTGGCACACCTAAATATTTGGCATAGGTATTGGCACGTTTACTACCACCGATATCCGGTGATGCAATCACCATGTCTTCCATCTTAAGACTCTGTAAGTAGGGCAGGAGCACACTTGAGGCATAAAGATGGTCTACGGGCACGTTGAAGAATCCCTGAATCTGGTCGGCATGCAAATCCATCGTTATCAATCGGTCGATGCCCGCAACGCTAAGCAGATCGGCAACCAGCTTGGCACCTATACTGACGCGTGGGCGATCCTTTCGGTCTTGTCTTGCCCATCCGAAATAAGGTACTACTGCATTGATGCTCTTTGCTGATGCTCGCTTTGCTGCATCAATCATGAGCAACAATTCCATCAGATTGTCTGACGTGGGGAAGGTGCTCTGTACGAGAAAGACATCACGCCCACGGATAGATTGTTCGTAGGACACTGCAAACTCACCATCAGAAAACTTCATCATTAACAATTTTCCGAGCGGACATCCCAGACTCTGACAAATCTTTTCTGCCAGATATTTAGTAGCCGTGCCCGAGAATACCATAAAAGAATTTTGGTCGATCATTGGATGTTTATTTTTATATTATATACAAATAATCTGTTATTTATATTGTTTTCCTTAACCTTTCAAAATGGTGAAGAAGATCCTTGTAGTCTTGCTGCTGATGGATATCAAAACGATTCCATAGGTCACCGCAGATAACTACTCCGCCAAATCCTAAATCTTTTGCATATTTGATCGTGTCGAGATTCATGCCGCCCAGAGCATACACATGCTTGTCGATCAATCCGTCGGCTGCCGCATCCTCCAGTTGTTGTGGAGTAAAGGTGGCTGCTGCCTGTGGATCACTCAGACTCTGGAAGATATTCTTCAGGAAAACATATTCGGCTTTTTTCTTTGCAATCTTCAGTTTGGACAGATTCATGCAACTGCGACTGTACTTTCCCTTGTATCCATCAGGAAGTGGCATTTCCGGATCGTCAATATGTATACCATACAGACCATATTCATTTTTCAGGTAATAATGATCGTGTACAGTGATTTTACGGTAATATTCATCAGGTAATAAAGTCAGCAATCGCTCAGAATAGATAGGAGCAGATCCTGGCTTATAAAGATGCAAGTTATCCAATCCCTCATTGAAGAGGGTGGCAATGATCTTATCCTCTTCCACAAAGAAGGAAGGCTTTGTCATTAAAACGAGTTTCATCGTTACTTACTTAATTATA
>CADBSW010000132.1 GCA_902797505.1 uncultured Prevotellaceae bacterium
CGTGAAGAGTGAAGAATAAGCCCCTCCCTATCCCTCCCCGAGAGGGAGGGAAAAAAGCCCCGTAGGGGCGATAGAGAATAGGCGGGGTGCGTAAGCCCCCGTAAAAAGTGAAGAATTTAGAGTTTAGAGTTTAGAGTTATATTAATTAAGAGGATGTGTCATAATTTCAAATGCCATCTACATGTAGGGACTTAGTTTATCTATGTCCGAAAAAACACCGATGGTTATAATCAATATTTATACCAACGGACATACATCAAGTAAGTCCCTACAATTATCCCAATTTTGACACACTCTCCTAAGTATTGAAAAGAATAGAAAATGAAAAATAATAGTTGTATTGTTTTAGTTCTCTTATTAAGTATTTTCACGACGCCGGCAAATGCGCAGCGGATGGTGAAAGACCTGAATTTCGGTTGGCAGTTCCGGTTAAACAATGAAGGTGAATGGCGCACGGTGGATGTGCCGCACGACTTCCAGATCGAACAACCGTGGGTTGCTCCTGCTGCTGATGAGCGTCCCGACAACACGGATGTGGCAGCCAATATCAAGAGCAGGCTGTCCAGTCGTGGCTTTAAGGAGATGGCGAAAGGTTACTACCGTTATCACCTCACCCCCACTCCCGACATGGAGGGGCGCCGTATCTTGCTCGACTTTGAGGGTATCATGTACACAGCTGACGTTTTTCTCAATGGCGAACGGGTTGGCGGAACCGATTATGGATATGTGGGTTTTGAGATTGATGTTACCAACAAGTTGAAGGCCGGAAAAGATAATCTGATCGAAGTGGTGGCAGACACCCGTGAACCGAACAATTCCCGTTGGTACACCGGAGGCGGACTGATACGTAACGTCTCTTTGATCTCAACACCCAAGGAGTTGTTCTTTGGCAGGCATCCGCTGTATATCACCACAAAGGATAACCGACAGGTAAGTATCGGTGCGGAGTTTACCAACCTCACGAAAGCAAAGGCTACTGATATCAAGTTAGAAGTCCTCGATCCTGATAACAACGTCGTATATTCCGACAAGGTATCACTGCCACGGCATCGGGCAACACGCAGACAAGAGGTGACTTTAGCAAAAGATATCGTGATACCGAATGCAAAGATCTGGGATATCGACACACCTTATTTATATACGGTCAAAGCACAACTGCTGCGTGAAGACGGCACAGTGGCTGATGAGACAACCGATCAGTTTGGTATTCGCACTGTCGAGTTCTCTCCCGAATACGGCATGAAGCTCAATGGCAGGAAAGTACTGTTGAAAGGATATGCCAACCACCATACACTCGGTGCTTTAGGAGCTGCAGCCTATCCCAAGGCCATAGAGAAACGCCTCCAACTGATGAAGCAGTTTGGATTGAATCATGTACGTACCTCGCATAATCCCTACAGCAGACAGTTTATCCAACTGTGCGACAAGTACGGCATCTTAGTCGTTGATGAGTTATACGACAAATGGACACGGCAGCATACCGGTGGAAAGGTGCCCTTTGAGCAGCACTGGCAATATGATGTGCCGGAATGGGTGAAGCGCGACCGCAACTCTCCCTCTGTTGTTCTCTGGAGTCTTGGTAATGAGTTGCAACAAGATCCCAACCAACCATTCAACGATTTTGGCGTGACGATGTATAAACTCATGAGAACCTTGGTGCACAGATACGACTCCACACGTCTTACCACAGTAGCCATGCACCCACGTTATCGTAACTGGCAGACCGACTCTCTGCCCCACGACTTGGCGATGAACACCGATATCCAGGCATACAACTACCGGTATATGTACTTCCCCGGTGACAGCAGACGATTCCCCTGGATGAACTTCTACCAGAGTGAGGCTTCCGTCTCTGCCATGGGACCAAACTTCTTCGAGATGAATCTCAACAAAGTGATCGGATTGGCTTACTGGGGTGCTATCGACTACTTAGGTGAGAGTCAGGGCTGGCCCGCTAAAGGGTGGGTTCAGGGTGTCTTCGACATCTCTTTGGAGCCTAAGCCCAAGGCTTATTTCATGAAATCATTCTTTAAGCCGGAGGAGCCTGAGGTGCACATCGCCGTGGCCAGCGCCCAGAAGGATGTGATGTGGAATGATGTGCAGATAGGCAATGCCGGCATGAGCGACCACTGGAATTACAAGCCGGGAAGTGACCTGACCCTCTATACTTTCACCAATGCCGATGAGGTAGAACTGCTATTGAACGGTAAAAGCATTGGTAAGAAAAAGAATCCAAAGGATGATCCCAAACAACGCAATCAGATCAAGTGGGAGCATGTCAAATATGCGGAAGGCACCCTGCAGGCCATCGCCTATAATAACGGTAAGGTCGTGGCCCGTCACAAGATAGAGACGACAGGGAAGGCAGTAAGACTCATCGTCACTCCCGATAACAGCAAATGGCAAGCCGACGGCATGGATCTGCAGCATGTACGCATAGAGGCAGTTGACAAGAAGGGGCGCCGTGTACCCATGGCGCAAGATGAACTGACCTTCTCGGTAGAGGGTGATGCCCGTATCGTGGCTGTTACCAATGGTGACAACAACAGTGAGGAACTGAATGTCCAGGATCATCGTCGGTTGTGGAACGGCTCTGCCATGGTAATCCTTCGCAGTGGTCAAAGCCCGTCAAAGGTGCAGTTGAAAGTCAGTTCACCAGCCTTCAAGACAACAACCATACGTCTTGAGACGCTCTAGCACGTCAAAGATGTTGTAGGGACTTACTTTATGTATGTCCGCACACCACTTGGGGACAGGTATGCCTTAGCGGCCCTGTCCCCATCAAGATCAACAATAAATAATAAAAATGAAACAATTTCTTTTTTCATTCGCTTTAACCTTATTCATAGGTACAGCAGCCCAGGCACAGTCATGGCCCACACCCCAACAAGAAGCCAAGGCCGGCACACGCTGGTGGTGGTTAGGATCTGCCGTAGACAAAGAAAACCTCCGTTGGACGATGAAGCAATATGTCGACCATGGTATCGGAGCCGTAGAGATCACACCACTCTACGGGGTGCAAGGAAACCAAAAGAATAATATCCCCTACCTCTCCGACCGATGGATGGAGATGCTGCGTGAAGTGCAGAAGAATGGTAAGGAACTGGGCATTGAGGTGGATATGGCAACGGGCACCGGTTGGCCCTTCGGCGGTCCGTGGGTACCATTGGAGGAGAGTGCCTGCAAGGTGATCTTCGTGGAGAAAGACATCCCTGGCAAAGGAACCCTTCCCGACATGTCCCTACCCAAGGAAGAGGCTGCCAATACGAAGTTCGACAGGATGATTGCCTATGATAAAGACGGTCAGGTTGTGGATGTAAAGTCCCCTGATGCCACCAAGGTCATCGCCGTATATATCAAGTATGGTGTGATGAAGGTGAAGCGTGCCGCACCCGGTGGCGAGGGATGGGTCATCGACCACTTCGACAAGCGAGCCGTCGCCCATTATCTCCAACATATCGAGGCGGCTTTCGAGCGCACAGGAACACCCTATCCGCACACCTTCTTCAACGACTCCTACGAGGTGGCAAACGCCACATGGACACCTACCCTCTTCGAAGAGTTTGAGAAACGACGCGGATACCAACTGGAGTCTGTCTTACCACTGCTCATCCATGCAGCCGACTATGAGAAAGCGGGAGGCAAAAATGCAGAGAAGGCACTGCAGGTGCTCAGCGACTACAGAGAGACACTCGGCGACCTGCTCTTGGAGAACTTCACCCATCAGTGGACAGCATGGGCGCATAGCCACGGGGCTATCACCCGTAACCAGGCGCATGGATCACCAGCCAATCTTATCGACTGCTATGCGGCCGTTGACATTCCCGAGATAGAAGGGTTCGGACTGTCAGAGCTCGGTATTAAGGGGCTGCGCACCGATCCGGGCAATACCCGCAAGAACGACTCCGACTACTCGATGTTCAAATACGCGCCGTCGGCAGCCCACGTGTGTGGTAAGCCCTATACCTCGAGTGAGACATTCACCTGGCTAACAGAGCATTTCCGGACATCTTTGTCACAGTTGAAGCCCGACCTTGATCTAATGTTCTGCTCTGGTGTTAACCATATCTTCTTCCATGGCACTTGCTATTCACCCAAGGATGACCCATGGCCCGGATGGAAATTCTATGCATCCATCGATATGAGTCCTACCAACACGATATGGCGTGATGCCCCGTTCTTCATGCAATATGTAGAACGCTGTCAGAGTTTCCTGCAGTGGGGACAACCGGATAACGACTTCCTCGTGTATCTCCCTATCCGTGATATGTGGAAGAAGAATCCCGACAAACTGCTCATGCAGTTCTCTATCCATGCCATGGGAGCACTGGCACCCGAGTTCCGCCAGACGATCCTCGATATCGACCGTGCAGGATTCGACTGCGACTATATCTCTGAGCGCCTGTTGATGAACGTCATCTACAAAGACGGTATGCTACAGACCGAGGGTGGCACACGCTATAAGGCACTCATCATACCCGGCAGCGGCAACATGCCCGAGAAGGTAAAAGCACATATTCAGGCATTACAGCGGCAAGGAGCAGCCATCATCTATGGCGTTGACAATACAGCGATGAATAAAGCGGCCAAGCCTGAAGCCATGAAATCGCAATACGGCCTGAAGGCTATCCGCAGAAAGAACGATAATGGCTACCATTATTTCATCGCTAACCTGACATCCAAGGATCTGTCAGAATATATCACACTGGCTACTCCTTTCAAACAGGCCCTGTGGTTCAATCCCCTGAACGGTGAGCGCTATGCAGCTACCATCACCGAAGAGCATGAGATCTTCGTGCCTCTGAAAAGCGGGCAATCGATGATTCTTCAGACTTTCGATGATCAGATAACCTTCAACGACCTCCAAGAAAATGCTCAGGCAGATACCTTTGCCGTAGAAGAGGAGATAATCTTAAACACCCCCTGGACACTCTCTTTCACCGAAGAGATGCCAAAGGTTAGCAAATCTTTCACCCTCGACCATCCCCAGACATGGGAAACGCTTGGCGACAACTGCGGCATCACCATGGGAACGGGCGTATATACCACCCATATCAAACTGAAGAAAAAAGATCTCCGCAACGTCAACCACTGGTTGATCGATCTCGGTGATGTACGTGAGTCGGCCCGTGTATATATCAACGGTCAGTTTATTGGCTGTGCCTGGTCAGCCCCCTTCCTGCTCGACTGCAAGAATACGCTAAAGAAGGGAGATAATGAGATACGCATCGAGGTAACCAACCTACCTGCTAACCGCATCGCGGATCTTGACCGTCAGGGCGTGAAATGGCGTAAGATGGAAGAGATCAACGTCGTAGATATCCACTACAAGAAGACTACCTATGAGCAGTGGGAGCCAGTAAAGAGTGGATTGAATAGTGCCGTAAGGTTGATTAAACGATAACCTTATGTTCTAGAGGGAGGGTCATAATTAAGATATTTGTAGGGACTTACTTCATGTATGTCCGTTTGTATAAACATTGTTTATTTCCATCGGTATTCTTTTGGACATAGATAAACTAAGTCCCTACCTGTAGATGAGAATTTAGATTTGACACACCCTTCATTAAATCTTCTGAATTCTCTCGAGAATTGCACGGAAATAAGTACTATTGACCAAGTCTTTAAGTATTATTTCTCTTCAATTCTCGAGAGAATTTGATTATGGTAATCACTAAGTCATGAGTGATAATAAAACAGAGGAGCAGAGGTATTGTACTTTTTATTTTGTTTGTTTCAATATTTTTTTTACCTTTGTAGGAGATAAAAGATAATCTTTAGCTACCAACAATTAGTTTTTTATGATAACAGGCGAGATAAAAAACCAAATCGACACTATATGGGACACCTTTTGGGTAGGTGGAATCACTAATTCGATGTCAGTACTGGAACAAATGACCTATTTGTTCTTCATGAAGATGCTGGATGATGCACAACTGAAGAAAGAGGCGAGTGCCAACATCTTAGGAGTGAGCATCAGCAATCCTACCTTTAAAGAAGGAATGTGGCACAACCCTGAGACCGACAAAGACGTTCCCTATAACAATCTTCGTTGGCATGTGTTCAAGAACATGGAAGCCACACAGATGTTCAATACCGTTCGTACCGATGTCTTCGCCTTCATCAAGAACCTGAGTGATGGTAAGTCGTCGGCTTATAGTCGGTTTATGCGTGATGCCGTGTTCCTCATTCAGAACCCACGCACACTGACTAAGATTGTCGACGGTGTGGATGCCCTTGATATGGGAAACCGTGATGCAATGGGCGATGTCTACGAATATGTGTTAGGTAAGATGGCTGCCAGTGGTAACAACGGACAGTTCCGTACACCTCGCCATATCATCCGCATGATGGTTGAACTGATGCAGCCCACCTTGAAAGATGAGATCTGCGACCCGGCTATGGGTAGTGCTGGCTTTATCGTTGAGAGTGCCAAGTACATTACCGAACACTACAAGAATGACCTGCTGAAGAAGGAGAATGCAGAGCATTATAAAGGCAAGATGTTCCACGGTTTCGATACCGACAGCACGATGCTACGCATTGGAGCCATGAACCTGATGCTGCATGGAGTGGAGGAACCTGATGTGGCCTATCGTGACAGTCTGTCTTCAAGCAATAACGATACCGAGCGTTACACCCTCTGCCTTGCTAATCCTCCCTTTGCTGGAAGTGTAGACACAGAGGACATCAACAAGTCGCTGTTGGCTATCACTAAGACCAAGAAGACCGAATTGCTCTTTGTCTCTTTGTTTGTTCGCATGTTGCAAGTTGGTGGCCGCTGTGCCAGCATCGTTCCTGATGGTGTGCTCTTTGGCAACAGTACAGCTCATGTGGCCTTGCGCAAGGAACTGGTAGATAACCAGCGGTTGCAAGCCGTTATTTCCATGCCCAGCGGTGTGTTCCAGCCTTATAGTGGTGTGAGCACCGCTATCCTGATCTTCACCAAGACCAATGCCGGAGGAACAGATAAGGTGTGGTTTTATGACATGCAGGCAGATGGTTACACGTTAGACCAGAAGAGAACGGAATGCGAAGAGAACGATATACCTGACATTATCGCTCGTTTTCATAATCTCACAGAAGAAGAAAACCGTAGCCGCAAGGATAAGTCGTTCTTTGTACCCGTTGACGAGATTCGCGAGAACGACTATGTGCTCTCCATGAACAAATATAAAGAGGTGGAGCGTGAGCAGGTGGTCTACGATGCACCCGACGTAATCCTTAGTCGCATCGAGAACTTAGAGAGTGAAATCAATGCAGCCATCAACGAGTTCCGTACTAAATTCATGTAAGGTTATGAAAGAGCAGAAAAATGAAATAGAGTCGGCAGCGTCCACACTATCTCTAATACAGGACCTGCACCAGATTATCAATCATGCACGTAGTCATGTGGCTGCAACAGCCAACTATTCTCTGAGTATGATGTACTGGCATATCGGCAATCGCATTAATTGTGAAGTACTTGGAAATCAGCGCGCTGACTATGGTAAACAGATTGTCGCATCAGTGGCGCGACAATTGAGAGAAGAATATGGTGCTAAAGGATTCGACGAAAAGAATAAATCTCTCGAAATTGCTAAAGCTCGTTTTAATAATCTTGTTACTGAAGGAGAATAATGAATATGAGAGAAGGATGGGAATATAAGAAGTTGGGGGAAGTTTGCGATAAAGTTACAAACATTAGATGGAAAGACATTCCTTCTGATGTTTGCTATCCTTATATCGATTTATCATCAGTTGATAGAGATAGTTTAAGTATCGTTGAAACCATCGAAGTCAGCAAAGACGATGCTCCGTCAAGAGCAAAACAAATTGTTCATACTAATGATATCCTTTTTGGAACGACGAGACCAACACTAAAAAGGGTTTGTTTAGTAAATGAAGATAATGATGAAAATATATGCAGTACAGGATTCTGTGTTTTGAGAGCAATTGAAGAATATTCTTTGCCAAAATGGTTATTTTACCAATTGTTAAGCGGTAGGTTTTATTCTTACATTGAGCCACTTCAAAGCGGCGCTAATTATCCTGCTGTTTCAGACGGGATAGTAAAGTCATATTCCATTCCCATCCCCCCTCTCTCCGAGCAGCAGCGGATTGTGGAGGAACTGGATTTGTTAAGCAGCATTATCGAGAAAAAGAAGGCGCAACTGAAAGAACTCGACAGTCTCGCCCAATCCATCTTCTATGATATGTTTGGTGACCCCGTGGAGAATGAAAAGGGATGGGAGGTGAAGAAACTGGGAGAAGAATTCGAAGTGTCAAGTGGCGGAACGCCATCTACAAGTAAAAGTGAATATTGGGATAATGGTAATATTTCATGGATAGGCTCCAACATGTGCCAAAATCAGGTTTTGCATAAGAATGACGGAAAGTTCATTACTAAGGAAGGATTAGAACATTCAAGTGCTAAGTTATATCTTAAAGGATATGTTCTTGTTGCATTAGTTGGAGCAACTATAGGTAAGGTTGCTTTACTAGATTTCGACACAACTACCAATCAAAATATCGCAGGGATAAATGTACCAAATAAAAAAGACTATACCTCTTTCTTCATTTTCTACCTTATACAGTCTTTATACTTTTTGTTTGAGAACATTGGAGAAGGTAAGTTCAAAATGGCAAATCTTTCTTTTATACGTGCATTACCTATCATCAGTCCCCCTCTCCCTCTCCAGCAGCAATTCGCAGAGAAGATAGAAGCCATAGAGCATCAGAAGGAGTTGATCAAGCAATCCATCAAAGAGGTGGAGACGCTATTCAACAGCCGCATGGACTATTACTTAGATGGATGATGATATGAAACTACGCACGGTGGCGGACATACATAAAGTAAGTCCCTACCGTGCAATGTAACAAGATATAAAATTGTAGGGACTTAGTTTATCTATGTCCGAAAACTTAGATGGATGATGATATGAAACTACGCATGATGGTGGACATAAAGTAAGTCCCTACCGTGCAATGTAACAAGATATAAAATTGTAGGGACTTAGTTTATCTATGTCCGAAGAAAATATAATATGGATACAAAAATGAATCTACCAAACAGAAAGAAGATACGTTTACAAGGCTATGACTATTCTTCTCCTGGCAACTATTTCATTACAATGGTTGTCCAGGACAGACTAAATCTGTTCGGTCAAGTTGTCAATCATCAGATGCAAATGAATGAAGCCGGAAAAATGATAGACAATGCTATTAAGCAGATTCCTATCCAAAACGATGAAATAGATATTCCTTACAAAATCGTTATGCCCAATCATGTTCATTTCATCATATCATTAAAAGGAAATACTTATTTGGGCGAGATCATAAGAAGGTTAAAAAGCTATTCGACACATCTTTATATTAAAGGAGTGGAAAATGATAATTGGTCACGTTTTAACAAGAGACTATGGCAACATAATTATTTCGATCATATTATAAGAAATCAACGGGCATACGATTATATAGCCAATTATATATACATCAATCCCCAACGGTGGGAGAAGGATGCTATCAACCCATCGCATGATAGTGATAAAGACGAAATCATGAAGCAAGTATTAGCATTTGGTTAGTTGATTTATATCGGACATACATAAAGTAAGTCCCTACAAAATGAAGAAAAGGTCAAATGGCGGACATACATAAAGTAAGTCCCTACAATAAAGAAGGAAATATGAAGAACTTTGACTATCTAAAAGATATAGAGGCACTGAAAGACCTGTACGGTTTTTGCAGTGCTGCGGAAGATACACAGCAGACAAACCATGATGTGTGCGCACTCAACTGTCGAAGGGCATTGGAATGGATCGTTAAGGCCATCTATACCCTAAAAAACGTAGAGGTGGAGAAGCGCACTCCCCTACTGGAGCTGATCACTGGTGAACCCTTCATGCAGTTCATTGGTGATGATGATCGCATGCTCATGGCCATTCACTATGTCCGTAAGATAGGCAATAAAGCGGCTCATGATGGCGGGGTGAAGAAACAGGAAGCTTTCTTTTCGCTGCTCAATATCTATAATGTGGTAGGTGGAATTCTGCTGAAACTTCGTGTGCTGAAAACGCTGGTTCCTTTTGACAAAACACTTATTCCGAATGCCCCCACCCTTACTGTGGTTCCACAAACTCAGGTTCCTGAAGCTCCCGAAGGGTTTGTAAAGACTGTCAAGAAAGAGAATGTCGAAGCACCACAGAATATTGAGGGAAAAGTTGACTTCAGTGAGGCAGAGACACGCAGATTATTCATTGATCTGCTACTGGAAGAAGCTGGTTGGGAAGTGCTTGATAAAGAAGGGGCTATCGTTCCAAATAAAGCTTGCATTGAAATAGAAGTACACGGAATGCCTAACGAGACAGGCATCGGATATGTTGACTATGTGCTCTTTGGTGCCAATGGAAAGCCCCTTGCCGTGGTCGAAGCCAAACGTACTTCTAAAGATCCAGAAGTCGGAAGGAAACAAGCCATCCTCTATGCCGACTGTCTGGAACAGCAATATGGTGTGAGACCTGTCATCTACTACACCAACGGTTTCAAGACACTCATCATCGATGGTCTGGGTTATCCTACGAGACAAGTGCAGGGTTTCCACACACAAGAGGATCTGCTGGTCCTTTTGCAGAGACGTGGAAGAAATGCAATCACAGACCTGCAAATCAGCGACGAGATAACAAACCGTGAATATCAGAAACGTGCCATCCGTGCTATCTGTGAGCATTTCAACACCATGCACCGCAGAGGACTGCTGGTAATGGCTACCGGTACAGGAAAAACCAGAGTCAGCATATCACTATGCGATGTGCTGATGCGCAACGGATGGGCAAAGAATATCCTATTCCTTGCAGACCGCACGGCACTGGTGAAACAGGCACACAAGAACTTCACCAAGCTATTGCCCAGTGCAACAACATGCGTGCTCAACGAGACAAAAGAGCCAGACATGAATGCTCGCATCATGTTCTCTACATATCAGACAATGATCAACTATATCGACACCGAGCAGAAACAGTTCTCCATCGGGCGATTTGATTTGATCGTAATCGACGAGGTACACCGCTCAATCTTTGGCAAGTACACTTCTATACTGAGCTACTTCGATGCTCTGATGGTTGGTTTGACCGCTACACCCCGTGAGGACAACGACAAAAGCACCTACGACCTGTTCCAGATGGAAGGCGGAGAACCTAACTTTGCTTATGAATTACAAGAGGCTGTAGATGATGGCTATCTGGTGAATTATCACGTTTTGGCCCGTACCACGAATATCCTGAAGCAAGGCATCAAATACGATGAACTCTCTGACGAAGAGAAGAAGCAGATGGAAGGAGTCTGGAAATATGAGAAAGCCAAGCTGGATATTCCCGAATTTGAGGATTTCCACAGGAACATCGAGAGGAACGAGATATTCAGCTATATCTTCAATGAGGACACCATCAGTAAGGTGCTGGTTGACCTGATGGATAATGGCCTGAAGATCAATGGTGGCGATACGATAGGTAAGACGATCATCTTTGCCTATAACCACGATCATGCCGTGCTCATCGTAGAGAAGTTCAAGAAGCTCTATCCCGCACTGGGTGACGATTTCTGCCAGTTGATAGACAACTACGTGAACTACGCACAAAACATCATTGATACCTTTGAAGTAAGGGGAAAAATGCCGCAGATAGCGGTCTCTGTGGATATGCTTGATACGGGTATCGACGTGCCCGACATCTTGAATCTGGTCTTCTTTAAACCTGTGCACTCAAAGATCAAGTTCTGGCAGATGATTGGCCGAGGCACGAGACTCTCAGAGGGAATCTTCGACGACGGTACAGATAAACAGTGTTTCTATATCTTCGACTGGTGCGGAAACTTTGAATTCTTTGGCAAGAACCCTAAAGGCTACGAACCCGTCAACTCAATCTCACTGACGGAACGGCTGTTTGGTCTGCGTGTGGATCTGGCCATTGCCCTGCAACACCAGAAGTTCCAATCAGACGAAGTGGCAAAAGGCATTCACGACGAGACTAAGGATATTCTACTGAAGCAGGTGAAAAGCCTGAACGATTTCCATATCTCAGTAAGGGAACATTGGGATATTGTGGATAAATACAGAAAGGCAGACAGCTGGGTCTATCTCTCAAATACTGATGGCATAGAACTGAAAGAAACCATAGCCCCGTTGTTGGTAAAAGGTACCGCCAATATGGGAGCAACCAAGTTCGACATCTTACTGTTGACCATAGAACTGTCGATGGTAGATGAAAACGTCTCAGGTGAAAAGGCAAAGATCATGGTTGAAAGAATTGGCCTGAAACTACAAGAGAAGGCTTCTATCCCAGTAGTGAACGAGAAGATGGAACTGATAAAAGAGGTTTCCGTGCATAGTTTCTGGGAGACAGCAACACTTAGCAAGTTGGAATATGTCCGTAAGGAGTTGAGGGATCTGGTGCAGTTCATCACGGGAACAGCCACGCAGACGTTTACCATCGACATCAAAGATGTGGTGGAAGTGCTCGAATCACCTGCCGGACTCAAACTGAACGTCTCATACAAACAGAAAGTGCTGGACTTCCTGACAGAGAACAAGGATCTTCCTGTTCTGAAGAAAATCATGAGGATGGAACAGCTGGATTCCTCCGACATCAAGAAATTGGAAGAGATATGCTGGAAGGAATTAGGCACAAAAGAAGACTATGAGAAGTTTGTTGCCAAGAGCAATATGATTTGTGGTGACAGTGTCGGAGCGTTCATTCGTGCTCAGATAGGAGTAGACCGCCACCATGCAATGGAAGAGTTCTCAAAGTTCCTATCGGGAACCAGTCTAAACTCCCTACAAGAGGAATATGTGAAGACCATTATCACCTACGTTTGCCAAAATGGAGACATTACACTGGAAAACCTTATAAATACAGAGCCATTCAGCGAATATGAGTGGATAGATACTTTCGGGCAAAGTTTCGTTGCCGTGCGTAACTTCGTTGTAAAAATGCACAATATCGTGAGAGTCGCAAATGGTGAGAGTTTCTATACAGAACAGGGACGGTCGTCAGCAAACAGCAGTTCTTCAACAACCAAACGGAGAAAGAAAGCAGAAGAGGTTCGACTGGTAGTTTCTGGCTCTGTACTCACCCATGTAACGGACGACAACGATGTGCGCAAACTGATTCATAACATGATGGCGTTGGATGACGGAACAACCATCGAGAAAATCTATGTAGAGTGCATACGTAATTATCAGGAAAAGTATTTCAACATGAAGCCCAACGACTGGCGTCACCTGGTACGCGACTACGTGAAAAACGTTACTGAGCAGCAAGACCTGCAAGATGATACTGTGTTTAGATATAAAAGTTCTATAGCATAAACGATAATCTCAATCATTATGATATCAAACCCAGACTTTAAGAACATTGATGGCATCGTGGAGTGGCTGAGGGCTGTTCCTTACGAGGTGTTTCGCAACGGCCGGCTTTATAATGCCGAGGAACTTTATAGGGGTTACGAACCATCAAGAGATGAGGAGAAGGACAGGGCATCGTTTGCCAACTGTTATGATAATAGGGTGTACCAACACTTTATAGATCAGGGCAAGACAGCTAAGGATGTGAAAGAGTCGGTGGCACGAACCTTTCACGACCACGGCATACACATGGCACTTAAGAAATTCCTCGCTGAGCATGATCCCAAACGCTGCATCGGCATCATGGGCGGTCATGCTATCGTGCGGACCGATCCCATGTTCTTACAAGTAGCGATGCTGAGCAAGCACCTCACAGAGGAAGGTTTCTTTATGGTGAGCGGCGGTGGTCCGGGAGCTATGGAGGCTACTCACTTAGGGGCATGGATGGCAGGACGCACGGATAAAGAACTGCAAGAGGCTATCAATATCCTATCAGCAGCTGCCATATCATTCAAAGACCGTGCATGGGTATCGTCAGCACTGGAGATCATGCAACGTTATCCTCAAACGAAATACGTGAGTCTGGGTATTCCCACCTGGCTCTACGGTCATGAGCCTTCAACACCTTTTGCTACCCATATCGCCAAATACTTCGTGAATAGTGTACGTGAAGATACTATCCTGACTGTGGCCTTCGGTGGTATCATCTATACACCGGGCAGTGCAGGCACTCTACAGGAGATATTCCAGAATGCCGTACAAGACCACTACCTATCATTCGGCTTTGCCAGTCCGATGGTATTCTTAGGAAAGAAGTTCTGGACAGAGGACGTACCCGTCTATCCTTTGATACATCATCTGCAGGAAAAAGGAAAATACCAAAACCTTTTGCTGACACTCACCGATGAGCCCAACGAGATAATACAAGTGCTAAAGGATTTTCAGTTGACGAGGGAATAGAGAGGGAATAATAGATGTCACACTCCATTACCGTGAGCATCTTGCTTTCACTTTTAGCAATTCGGCTTTATGTTTTCGGGCCGTCTGCTCTCCTATCTTTATCATTGCATCGATGCTTTTATCGGAGAAGCTGGCGGCACTATATCCCTTCAGCGGGGGATTGATATAGACATCGGCATCGGCACGGTTGTCATTGTGTTTCTTCCAGTCGGGCCGCGACACAAGCCAGTCGAAGATACCACCGATACCGGTCCACTCCTTCAAAGAAAAGTCGCGTGTCTTATGTTTATTCTGTGTCAGATCGATTGCGATGACGATATCCGCCCCCATGTCCCTCACTACATCAACAGGGAGATTATTCACCATTCCTCCATCCACTAATGTCTTTCCATCCACCAACACGGGTTTGTAGATGCCGGGTATAGCCATACTCGCACGCATGGCCGTGGCAAGATGTCCATTACGAAACACCACCTCTTCCTGCGTATCGAAATCAACGGCTACACAACGGAAAGGAATGGGCAGTTCATCAAAATCTATCCACTCATCAGTCTCTGTCAACCGGTCTAAGAGTTCCAACACATTATCCGTCATCCATAATCCAGAACGGAAGAGAGAGTCCAACTGCTCGGCGCGATAACCTGTGGCATATAATCCGCCGAGGATTGCCCCGATGCTGGTTCCTGCGATATAGTCGATGGGAATATTCAGTTCTTCAATCACCTTCAAAGCCCCTACCTCGGCAGC
>CADBSW010000133.1 GCA_902797505.1 uncultured Prevotellaceae bacterium
GATTTTTAGATGAACGTAATTAACAAGACAGTTCAATTGCCTGATGGAAGAACCATCACAATTGAGACCGGGAAAGTGGCAAAGCAGACCGACGGGTCGGTAATGCTGAAAATGAACAATACCGTATTACTCGCTACTGTTTGTGCCGCAAAGGATGCAGTTCCCGGAACAGATTTCATGCCGTTACAGGTGGATTACAGAGAACAGTATGCAGCTGCAGGTCGTTTCCCCGGCGGTTTCACCAAGAGAGAAGGTAAGGCATCAGACAATGAGATCCTCACCTCACGACTGGTTGACCGTGTGCTGCGCCCGCTCTTCCCCTCTAACTATCATGCTGAGGTGTATGTGAACGTGATGCTTTTCTCTGCCGACGGTGTTGATCAGCCCGATGCATTGGCTGGTTTTGCCGCATCAGCCGCTTTGGCATGCTCTGATATCCCGTTCGAGTGCCCCATTTCAGAGGTTCGCGTGGCACGTATCAACGGTGAATATGTGATTGACCCGACCTTCGAACAGATGAAGGATGCAGATATGGACATCATGGTGGGTGCTTCTAAGGACAATATCATGATGGCGGAAGGTGAGATGGATGAGGTATCTGAGCAGGATCTGCTCGGTGCTCTGAAAGCTGCCATGGACGCTATCAAACCGATGTGCGAGTTGCAAGAGGAGTTGTCTAAGGAGTTGGGTACTGACGTAAAGCGTGAGTACAACCATGAGGTGAACGACGAGGAGTTGCGCGAGTTGGTTAACAAGGAGTGCTACAGTCGTGCTTATGAAGTGACCGGTCAGGCACTGGAGAAGCAGGCACGCGCAGAGGCTTTCGAGCAGATTGTTACTGATTTCAAGGAGAAGTACTTCGCTGAGCACGAGATTGCTGAGGATTCAGAGATCTCTAAGGAGGAGTACGAGGCTATGATCGACCGTTACTATCATGATGTAGAGCGCGATGCTATGCGCCGTTGCATCCTTGATGAGGGTAAGCGTCTTGATGGTCGTAAGACCGATGAGATCCGTCCGATCTGGTGCGAGGTATCTCCGCTGCCCATGCCTCACGGAAGCAGCATCTTCACACGTGGTGAGACACAGTCGCTGACTACCTGTACACTGGGTACCAAGTTGGATGAGAAACTCGTTGACGATGTATTGGATAAGAGTTATCAGCGTTTCTTGCTGCACTATAACTTCCCACCGTTCTGTACTGGTGAGGCTAAGGCTTCACGTGGTGTAGGTCGTCGTGAGATCGGTCATGGTCATTTGGCATGGCGCGCTTTGAAGGGTCAGATTCCCGCAGAGTTCCCCTATACCGTTCGTCTGGTATCACAGATTCTGGAGAGCAACGGTTCTTCTTCTATGGCTACTGTTTGTGCCGGTACTTTGGCATTGATGGATGCCGGTGTACCCATGAAGAAGCCGGTAAGTGGTATCGCTATGGGATTGATCAAGAACCCGGGAGAAGAGAAGTATGCTGTATTGAGCGATATCCTTGGTGATGAGGATCACCTGGGTGATATGGACTTCAAGACCACTGGTACAAAGGATGGTCTGACAGCTACACAGATGGATATCAAGTGCGACGGTCTGTCATTCGAGATCCTGGAGAAAGCACTGATGCAGGCAAAGGCCGGTCGTGAGTATATCCTTGGTAAGCTCACAGAGACAATCGCCGAGCCACGCGCAGAACTGAAGCCGCATGTACCACGTATCGAGGCCTTCGATATTCCGAAGGAGTTTATCGGTGCAGTGATTGGTCCTGGTGGTAAGATTATCCAGCAGATGCAGGAGGAGACCGGTGCTACTATCACCATCGATGAGACCGACGGCGTAGGTAAGGTGCAGGTAAGTGCTCCCGACAAAGAGAGCATCGAGGCTGCTATCCGTAAGATCAAGGCTATCGTGGCTATCCCAGAGGTTGGTGAGGTTTACGAGGGAACTATTCGCAGCGTGATGCCTTACGGTTGCTTCGTTGAGATCATGCCGGGCAAGGACGGTCTGCTGCACATCTCTGAGATCGATTGGAAACGTCTGGAGACTGTTGAGGAGGCTGGACTGAAAGAGGGTGACAAGATTACCGTAAAACTGTTGGAGATTGATCCGAAGACTGGTAAGTATAAGCTTTCTCACCGTGTGCTCATCCCGAAACCAGAGGGATATGTAGAGCGTGAGCGTCGTCAGCGTCCTGAGCGTGGCGAGCGTGGTGAGCGCCGCAATAACCGTAATGGTAACAACGAGCGTGGCGAGCGCCCAGAGCGTCGTAACAACCGCAACAACCGCGGTGAGCGTCGTGACAACGAGGAGTATCATGATCCTAACGCACAGCATGAGCCGAAGGGCTTCACTGATGAGCTCGATCACATGGACTTCTAAAAAAGAGCTCTCTTAGCTTAACATAAAATACCGGGGTATTGACAGTGTCAATATCCCGGATTTTGTTTCCATGAGGGATTCATCGTCAATAAATCACCAGGAATAGGAAAAACGATAGTATTGCCTTTTATATCGTTGGCTGACTGCGGATGATCGGTATATGCCTTTGTGAAACAACCGAAACGGATCATATCGTTGCGACGCCATCCCTCTTGTGAGAGTTCCAGCATGCGTTCCTCCAGGATCGTTTCTAAAGAGGCCTTGCGGCGTGGTACCTCTGCTCTTCTACGTACACGGTCAAGATCTGTACTACCATCCTTCCCATCGCGCACCAATGCCTCTGCGCGCATCAACAGTACATCAGCAAAGCGGAAGAGAACAATATCGTTGTTGCAGTTTCGTCCGTCAGCATTGGCATTCGGGTCGTTGGCATACTTATGCAAACGGGCTCCGGCTGTCTTCTCGTAGGTGCTGCCTGTAAGATCTAAAGCAATGGCCCACGGATGGTACACCAAAGGTGTTACTCCATCATCCTCCATGACAGTATTGCCATTCTCTTTCACTTCACCAGCGTAGAATGAGATGTCAAAGCGTGGATCTTTCTCTGGCGTGTCGTATCCAAATGTTTTGAGTACCTCAATAGTAGCACTCGTTCCATTCTCTGAGGCACCTCCCAAGACTGCACCATGACAATAGTGACGACTGCGGAAAAAGTAGCAATACCAGTTGTTGTAGATAGTAGGATCCATGGGGATGGTAAAGATATTCTCTTCTGAATTCTCATTGGTAGGACAGAAGTTATCTCTGATGTCAGGAGAGAGTATATATCCGTACGATTCTATCTTGTTGCAGTAGTTAACGACAGCTTGCCATGCGTTAAGACGCTGACTGTCGATCTCGAAAAAGATCTCACTACCTGGTTTCTTGGAGGAATCTGTCCAATCGTCATCCATATAAATTTCTGCGTTCAATGCCAGCTTGGCCAATAGAAACAATACGACAGGCTGTGTCATACGCCCATAGTATGTTCCGTAATAGTTACTGCGCTCATGAGCAAGCAATGGACAAACCTCCTGCAGCTCGTTAACAATGAACATAAATGCTTCACTGCGCGCTGAAAGGGGTGTCTCATTGGTGACTAAGCCGGTATGTTCAATGATAGGTATCCTGCCAAACATATCCATTAGGTAGAAATAGTACATGGCCCTTACAGCCCTCAACTCGGCTGTGTAGTTTTTGAGATCCACGTCGGTATGAGTGCTTTGATAACGATCGATCCTTTCCAGATACTCATTGCAGAGCATTACCACCTTGAAGAGGTAATCCCAGGTATCTTTCAGAGAAGCAGTGCCGGCAACCCATGAGTGGTGAAATAGTGTTTGCCAGAAACCACCATCGTACCAGTCGCCTCCTCTTGTAGGCATAATAGCCTCATCGGTGGTCAGCGTGTTGAAGTCATAGACCCCACGGCCAGTACCCTGCAGTCCTTGTGAGTCGCTGTTCCCTCCTATATAATTATAGATAGACAGCACGGTATTGTTAATCAGTCCGTCCAGCGTGTTGTAGGCATCTTCTTCAGACAAAGATCCTTTGGCATTCTCCTCCAGAAACTTGTCACAACTTGTCATTATGCAGAAACAACCAATGAGCAGGGCGGTGATAGTTATCTTTCCTGTATAATGGATGATATGGTTCTTCTTTCTCATAATAAATGGATACTTGTTTAGAATGTCAGACTAAGTCCTATGGTATAGGTATGGAACAAGGGGTAGGAATATTTATCATCCAGTCCAAGTGTACTGTTGACGTTTGAACTGTTGATCATGGGGGTTAGTCCACTGTAACCGGTAATGGTTGCAACATTATTCATGGTTAAGGACAGGCGCATACTCTCAACAAATCGGTTTTTGTGCAATGGTACTCGCCAGCCTAACGTAATATAGTCGATATTCACGTAGTCGCCGTTTTCCAGCCAGTAGTCTGTTACGGTCTGGTCCTTGATATTTGCCTTAGGCGCTTCTGCAAGGAGGTTGTATAGGGGAAATGAGGTCACATTCATATAAGCCAGGGAGGTGCCGTTGAAGATCTTATGTCCGAAAGCTCCGTTCACCTGCATGGAGATGTCAAAGTCGTGATATCTGAAAGATATATTTGAGCCTATCAGCATCTTCGGCATGGCTTGTCCACAGATATACCGGTCGTTTGTCGTATCTACAACCTTATCATCGTCGATGTCAACAACACGATAGGTATAGCCATTTGTGTCATCGCCGGCTAACCCCGAGGCCTTAGGCAGGAAGAACAATCCCAAAGGTTCTCCTACGATCTGGTAGGTGACATCGTTGTTTCCACCATGGAATCCTGCACCGTTAAGCTTTGCGATAGTAGAGTATTTGGCTATCTCCAGGTAGTTACCGTTATATTCTCCACTTAGCGACAGTAATTTATTTCTTTGGAATGATATATTGCCATTGATGGTGAGTTCCATGTCTTTTGTCACTAAGGGAGTTCCACCAATAGAAAACTCAAGACCGCTGTTTCTCATTGATCCCATGTTGGCGATCAGGGTGGTATAAGTAAATGGTGGCGAGCTGACAGAATAGGGATAGAGCATGTCGGTAACTTTCGTATTGTAATAGTTTACGGAGAAGAGTAACCGCTGATGAAGGAATTGTGCATCAAGTCCGATGTTAAAAGTCTTGCTGACCTCCCATTTCAGATCTGGGTTGATGTTTTTCAAAGTGGTAAACGATACGATGTTTCCATTGTTTGCTGGTATAAAGCCGTTGGGACTGACCAGTGACAAGGTGGTGTAGCTGTCGATGCCTGCCTGGTTTCCAGACAATCCGTAACCCATATTCAGTTTTAGATCGTTGATGATGTCTTGCGCTTGCATGAACGGTTCTTTGCTGATTACCCATGCTCCAGACACAGCGGGGAAGAATCCCCATTTGTGGTTGTCACCGAACTTACTGGAGCCATCGGCGCGGGCGGTAAAAGAGAAGATATACTTATCTGCGAGGGTGTAGTTGGCTCTCCCCATGAAGGAAGTCATCTTCGGTTGTTCATACAGTGATCCGGTGCCGTTCCAAGGGCGCAAGGCTCCTGCGGCGAGATTGTCATATCCCAACAGGTCGGTAGAGAAATTGGTTACCGTAGTATGATATCCTCGGTAGGTATCTTTTTGTATCTCAGCAAGGGCTGTCAGTCCGAAGGCGTGCACATCTACTTTTTTGTTATACGAGAGGATGGCATTCGCCAGGATATTCTCATGCTTAGCGGTACTTCTATAAGCCTGTCCTTTGTTCCAAACCGACGTGGGAAGGTATTGCATCTGCTGATCTACATCATAGGAATATGCGCCGAAGAGAGTGAATTTAAGAGAAGGCAACAGGTTAAAGGTGAGTTTGGCATGTGTGCTGATGTGCGAGTTCTCTGTGTGATCATTCTCTTCAAGCAGGGCCTGAGGATTATTAATCTGACTGGCAGAGGCATATCCGTCCCATCCTCCGCTACTGTTTCTGTGATCGGGGAAAGTGGGGTTCCAAGCGGCTGCTGAATAGAACAGTTTCTGTTCATCGAAGATTCTCCGCTGCTTACCTATAGAACTGAACATGCCGATATCTACGCGTAAGAAACCGTCGAACATCATCTGTGTCATATTCATATTTGACATGAACGAACGGTCACCTCTTCCTTTGATGACAGTCTCATTGTTGATATATCCTAATGCCACTCGGTAATTCGACAAATCTGTCCCTCCTGTGAATGCTAAGTGATGCTGTTGTGTCAAACCGGTTCTCTGAATTAGTTTCTGGAAGTCAGTATCGCTGTTCATGTCGACAAAACTGATATGTTGCTGTCGTCCATAGTTACGGTATTGATCAGCAGTCATCATTTTCAATGTCTTATATACCGACGATATACCAAAAGAACTATTGTAGTTGACACGCATCTTACCGGATTTACCACTCAGGGTCTTCACTTCTATCACTCCCGCTGCACCACGAGACCCGTATTGGGAAGTCTCAGAAGCATCTTTTAAGATTGTGAAACTCTCGATATCGGTAGGATAGACGCTTGATAATAGTGAAAGGTCGCCCATCACACCGTCAACGATAATCAGTGGGTCATTACTACCGGTAAGTGATGTTGTTCCGCGCAGACGAACGGCACTTAGCGCATTTGTTCCGTTTCGTTCCACCTGCATGCCGGCAACACGTCCGCGGATAGCATCAAGGGCGCTGGTGGCTTGATCCTTATTGTTCATCTGTCGTTCGTCTAATTTTTTGACAGATCCGGTGAAAGAGCCTACATCTCCTGTTGCGTATCCAACCGATACTATCGTATCTCTCTGTTGTGCATACAATGAGGATATGACGGAAAAGAGTAAGAGGAAAACAACTACTATCTTCTTCATATTAGGTTAGGGTATTGATAACGTGGCAAAGGTAGCGAAATAATCCGATGAAAACAAAGAGAACCATGTTTTATTGTGAATTTTGTTTTCTTACGAGGAAAAAAAAGAGGATGTACCATTAGGCACATCCTCGAACTGTTCGTCAGTAAATCTGGAAAATTCTTGTAAATTGAACAATTATTTATTCTTCTGGTAGTACTCCAAACCTTTCTTGACATTCTCCTTCACAGCGTCACTCGACATGGTGGCACCTGTTACACCGTCAACCTTCATCTTGATGGCCTTGTTGACTTTCTTGCCATTCCACTTATTGAGAATCTGCTTCTTGATCAGTGTGAAATATTTTGGAGTCTCCTGATTTTTCTGTGCCTCAATCTTCTCCACCTTGTCGTTCTTTACATAGATGGTCAGCGGGGTAGCGCCACGGTAACCAATTACTTTCGGGGTGAGCGTCTTGGTGTTGATTACATAGGTGCCATCGGCATTCTTTGTCATCACATCTTTTGTTTGCGCATTCATCTGTTGTGCACCTAAGAGTGCTACAAACAGCATCATCATTTTCAATAGATTCTTCATCGTTATTCTCTTTATTCGTATTGTTATTAGTAAACGACCGTTTGACAGTCTTTTCTCATTTAGACTGCAAAGGTAACGATAATATTAATAAGGTACGAAAGAATTAACGTAATTTATCACTTGCGACGCTTGTGATCCATGTCTATCTCACCGGTATAATGGATATGCTCACGGTTCTCACAACTCACATAGACAGAGGCACTGCCCGTCTCGAATACCTCCACGATATAGAGGTAGCGATCCTCTTCATTATGCGTGAGAATCTCTATCCTGCGCAGACCGTCTTTATCATATCCCTCCCTATAGTCGTCGATCAAAGCCTCGAAGTGCAGCGCCTTACCACCTCCATAGGGTACACGGTAAGCCCTTCCTAAATAAGGAAGATAAGAATAGATACTGTCGCCATGGATGTTCAGCGAGTAACCATAACTTACCTGCTTGCTGGGATATCTCTGCGGGTGCATCATGTCTATCTCCACTGAGTAATAACGGTCGTCGAGCACCTCTCTTACCGTTGCTATCTGTTTTGCTCTCCTCTCTGCCTTCGTCAGCTTCACCCCATTCTCCATGGTGGTGGCACAACCAACGAGGATGAGGAGTGTAAAGAGGGTGAATAATATTTTCTTCATAAGCTCTTGTTTTATGGAACAAATATAAATAATTTCTGGCAAACTACCAAGAATTATCAGATAAATTCTCATTCAGGATCAAAGCCAGTCCCCCGAGTATACAAAGCCAGTCCTCCCGAGTGATCGAACAGCCCCCAAGCGATTGTTGTTGACTTTAGTCAGCAAGGTTGTCGACTTTAGTCAGCATACTGCAAAAGGCTATAAACGGATAGCATAAAGAGACTCTTTTCAGTTCAAAGTGGGACGGTCTCGTTCATCGGGATATGTATCCCGATGTTGATAATGGCGGATATGCTATCCGCAACTTACCTGTTCCCAATATCATGACATATCCTGCAAGAATGGGGAAAACGGTTTTGCCTTCATAATTGGTGTAATAACCTATTTGTCAGTATGTTACAACTATGAAGGCAAAATTTTTGCCTTCATAATTTCAGGGTTTTTCCGGGATTTTCGCTGCAGATTGTGCAGATTGGGTATAACAATCGCAGACATGCAGATGGATTAATATATTCAAGTTTCGCAAATAAGGTCGAGATTATAGGTAGGAGCCCTGCAAGGGCGTCAGAATATAGGCGGGGGCGTGAGCCCCCGTTATATTTGGTAGAATAGTACAACCCCGAAGGGGGTGGCAGGTTTTGTTGTGTCGCCCACAAGGGGCTAATCTTATATCTGTACATTCTACGGGGGTTACACCCCCGCCTATGCTGTGTCGCCCTAAAGGGCTTTTGCATCAGTATGTAGTTATACTTGCGAAACTTTAGTTGAGTTAATATACCACGTGAATGTCATCGATATCGCATGAAGTAGTCATCATTATGACATGATGTAATCACTATCTTGTGACCAAAACAACTTGTTTTGCTTTAGAAGAAGTGACTTTTCCCATGGAGTTTTATCCCCTTTTCCAGACCAAAACAAGTTGTTTTGGTCTTATGAAGGCAAATGAAGGCAAAATTTTTGCCTTCATACGTGCAAGCTAATGACTATCAATACTTTACACGAATTATGAAGGCAAACTCAATTTTTAAGGATCACAGCGGAGGATCAAGGCGAGACGGTTCAGAAATGATCTGTTCCTTTGGATAATCATTGAAGTTATCTTATTCGCGGCATATGATGATCTAAAAATAATCGCAATTCTCTTTGCAGGATGAATATTTTCCACCTTTTTGGTAAGATTTTCCACCCTTTTATAGGCAAAATAAGATATCTTTGCAACAAATAGACTGTCACGACAATAAACACGTTTAATATGAAACAGATAATATTTTTTGCTGCCCTCCTTATATTGAATCATTTTAAGTCACCTGAGGCAAGGGAACATTTCTCAAAAGTGCCAGGAAGTAACATGAAGAGTCAGTTCCCTATCAATTTTGTTGAGGTGAAGAGTATAGATTATCTCCACAAATAGAATATATATGAGATGAGAGAATTATTGAAAGAAAGGTGAGTGAGAATTTGTTCAAATAAAAAATAATGTTTAATTTTGACGTTCGATGTTTGAAATGAA
>CADBSW010000134.1 GCA_902797505.1 uncultured Prevotellaceae bacterium
CAGTACAGGAGATTCCACATCGCGCAGTGCGAGCTCATCCATTACCTCACGCAGATCAATCTGCGCATCATCCTTACAAGGGGTGACGAATACGTTTCCCTTGTCATTAACATCAAAATACGAGATACCCCATCCACAGATGTTGTAGAGTTCTTTTGAGTCTTCAATAGTCCATTTCTTCATATCTTTCAGGTATGATCAGGCATCGCCTGCGTGAATAATTATATGTTCAGTAGCTTGCGCAACTCTTTCACTGTTATTTTTATCTTTTCGTAATTGTCCAACAGACTCACATCGAGTACATGTTTGGCTTTATTGTAATAGTTCTCACGTACCGACAACTGTTGTCCGATATATGAGAGCAACTCATCTTCGGTCTTTCCTAATAATAAAGGACGAACCGTCTTTCCCATCTTCAGATGTCCGTAGAGCACCTCGGGTGTCGCCTTCAGATAAATCGTCTCTCCTTGCTCGTTCATATAGTCGATATTATCGAAGAAACAAGGGGTGCCACCGCCGCAACTGATAATCACATCCTCAAACTCTGCCACCTCATGTAGCATGTTGTATTCGATCTGACGGAAGTTCTCCTCACCACGTTCGGCGAACAGCTGGGCTACCGTCTTGCGCATCCTGCTTTCGATATACCAGTCGAGATCATAGAAGGGGATGCCGAGTTCTTTCGACAGCGCTTTGCCGACCGTTGTCTTGCCGGCACCCATATACCCGATGATGATGATCCTGTTCATCGCTTCTTGGCGTCAGCAGTCTCAATCACCTTGAGACAGTCTTCTACGGTAAGTTCAGCAGCATTCTCATGCATGGCCTTCGGCAGACGATAGTTCTTTCCCTTGTAAGAAAGGTATGGACCGTAGCGACCTGACATCACCTCCAGTTCTGGTTCTTCGGCAAACTGCTTGAGATGGCTCTGCTGCTCTTTCTGTCGTTTCTCTTCAATCAGTGAGATTGCCGTTTCGAGTGTTACGGTAAGTGGGTCTTCGCCTTTCGGTAATGATACATATTTCTTGTTGTGAAGAATATACGGTCCGAAGCGTCCGGCACCGATCGTTACGGGATAACCCTCGAACTCGCCTATGGTACGAGGTAGCTTAAACAGTTCCATCGCCTCTTCAATGGTCAGTTCTTCCATACTCTTGTCGGGCGGTAGCTGTGAGAAACGTGGTTTCTCTTCATCGGCAGCAGTACCTATCTGTACGACAGGGCCGAAGCGACCGATCTTTACGAAGACGGGCTTTCCTGATACAGGGTCTATACCTATCTGACGTTCACCGGCTTTATGCTCCTCACGTTTGTTCATCGTCTTCTCTACCTGTGGCTCAAACTTCTTGTAGAAGTCTTTGAGCATCTTGGTCCATGCCTCCTTGCCCTCAGCGATATGGTCGAAGTCACCTTCCACCTTGGCTGTGAAGTTGTAACTCATGATTTCCGGGAAGTTCTTCATCAAAAAGTCATTCACAACGATACCTATGTCTGTAGGAATCAGTTTGCCTTTCTCACTGCCTACCATCTCGGTGCGCTGCTTGGTCGTTACCTTGATGCCACGCAAGACATCCACGGAATATTTACGTTGTTCACCCTTCTTGTCACCTTTCTGTACATATTCGCGCTGCTGGATCGTAGAGATAGTAGGAGCGTAGGTTGAAGGACGACCGATGCCCAACTCCTCCAGTTTGTGCACCAGACTGGCTTCTGTATAGCGCAATGGTCCTTGGGTAAAACGTTCTGTGGCGGTAATCTCACGATGTTGCAGGGTGTCACCCACCTTCATCGGCGGTAAAACATGGCCCAGCTCTTCGTTGTTCTCCTCGTCGTCTACCGACTCACGATAAACTTTCAGGAATCCGTCGAAGGTGATTACCTCACCATTGGCGATGAATTGCTCCTTACTGTTGTCGATGGTAATATTGGCTGTTGTCTTCTCTATCTGCGCATCGGCCATCTGACTGGCTATGGTGCGTTTCCAAATCAGGTCATAGAGTTTCTTCTCCTGTTGGGTACCCTCTATCTGCGTATTGCTCATATAGGTAGGACGAATGGCCTCATGAGCCTCCTGCGCACCCTTTGCATTGGTATGGAACTGTCGTGTCTTGCTGTATTCCTTACCCCACAGATTAGTGATCTCTTCCTTACTGGTGCCCAGACAGAGTGATGAGAGGTTCACAGAGTCGGTACGCATATAGGTGATATGTCCATGCTCATACAGATGCTGTGCCACCATCATTGTCTGACTGACGGTGAATCCCAGTTTGCGGGCAGCCTCCTGCTGTAGGGTAGAGGTGGTGAACGGTGGTGCCGGCATTCTCTTGAGCGGCTTCTTCTGGATGTCGGTAAGGGTAAAGGTGGCTGTCTTACATTTCTCTAAGAAAGCCTCAACTTCTTCATGAGTCTTAAAACGAGTGTCTAACTCTGCTTTAAGCTCTGAGAAACTACCGTCCTCATTCTGATGACCAAAGATAGCATTTACACGATAGAAGGTCTCTACCTTAAATGCCTGAATCTCACGTTCACGCTCAACGATCAGTCTGACGGCAACACTCTGCACACGTCCGGCAGAGAGAGCGGGCTTTACCTTACGCCATAATACCGGTGAGAGTTTGAAACCTACCAGGCGGTCAAGCACTCTTCGGGCTTGTTGTGCATTGACAAGATTCATGTCCAGATGACGTGGATGTTGGATGGCATCAAGTATTGCTGTCTTGGTAATCTCGTGGAAAACGATACGGTTGGTGTTCTCTTCATCCAATCCTAATACCTCACAGAGATGCCATGAGATAGCCTCTCCCTCACGGTCCTCATCGGATGCGAGCCATATTGTCTCAGCTTTCTTGGCATTGCTCTTCAGTTCAGATACCAACTTCTTCTTCTCTTCTGGAATCTCATAGTCGGGTTCCAGCGTATCCATATCTATGCTGATCTCCTTCTTCTTCAAGTCACGGATGTGTCCATAGCTGGACATTACCTTATAATCCTTACCCAGGAATTTCTCAATTGTCTTGGCCTTTGCAGGGCTCTCAACAATCACCAGATTTTTTTGCATAATGTATTAATTTGTATTTTGGAGCGCAAAAGTAGACAAAAAAGATTGCATACACCTTATTATATATAGGATTTTTTCTATTTTTAAACCTTTTTAAGAATTGGCGGCCTTATGAAATAAAAAAGAGCCGTCTAAGCGGCTCTTGATTAATACGAACGTTAATGCTAACGTAAATACTAGTACCATAATACTCTAAACTCTTTACTCTTTACTATTAATATTACTTTAAACTATTAACTATTAACTATTAACTATAAACTATTAACTATTAATTATTTCTCACCAGTCCTCATTGTCGTTACCCACGATACCATTCTTCAGAGCTTCCTCAACCTTGTCGATGATAGCGTTAGAGTAAGCATGGGTCATGACGAGGGCCTTGGCGCATGTACGTTTCTGGGCATCTTTCAGTACAAAAGGATAGTGCTTGGCAATCTCCCACTGTCTGTCATACAGGTAAGGATTCGTCTTGTCATCTGCCTTACGCTTGGAGTCACCTACAGAACGATTGTCGTAAGGATCTGTCATAAGACTTCCGAGGAAACCACCACTGATGTCATCCAATACCTCATAGTTCTGTACGGTGTAGGTTACACGTACCTTACCATCCTTGATATCCAGTCGGATGACCGGTGTGATGCTGATACTATACTTGCTCACTGTACCCATATGCTCGGCGATATTCCTCATGGTAGAGGTGATGATGATACAGCCTGCCTCCTTATCGTTCAGTGTGATATTCTGCTTATCTCTGAAGGTAGCTGTTGCCCAGTAGTTTAATGTTACATACAACTGTTGCTTGGTTTTGCCGGGAGCCTGGATTACCTCCTGATAGGTAAGACTCTGATTCTTATCGAGTGTCAAGTCCTTTGAGAGGTTATAGGCGGCGTCCAGCCACTTGTCACCATAGCGTTGTTTGGCATATTTTTCCAAATCAGCGGATTTCATTACTTGTGCCTGTACTGTAAAAGTGCCGAATACCATCATAATGGCGGTAAACATAAATAGTCTAATCTTTTTCATCGTCTTATATTTTTATCGTTAATATTGTTTTTATTATCTCTTTCTGGCTTACGCCGTATTTCAAAAGCAAAGGTACAACCTTTTTCGTTGGGTGAAAAATAATTCGTGTCCTTTTCGTTATTTATGTTTGGACAAGGTGCGACATATTGGACAAATTGCAGCTATCAGTGAAAAAACTGTCTAATTTTCATTAAAAACAACGTAAAATGATTATTTTCCGATAAAGATTTTTATCTTTGCATAGTATTGCAAGACGATGCGTAATCTTTATTTGATATTAAAGGTTATAAGACTATGGGTGAGAAGACAAATATAAAGAAGATAGAGTCCATCTCTGCACAATTGGGAGAACTGGCAACGAACTATGTCCCCAAACTGGTTGATGAGCATATCAAGAACAAACTCAGTCAACTGAGTCGCCGGTCGCTTGAGTATAAGAACGGCTCGTTTATCATGCTGGTGGTAGGACCGGTGAAGTCGGGAAAATCAACATTGGTCAACCTCCTGGCACACCGCTATGTCAGTCCTACCGATACTTTGGAATGCACCGTGCGCCCATCGATCATTTCGAATGTCAACGATGAGCGTGACTGTAAGATTGAGATTTATAAAGCTCGTCATGAGGGGCGTAAGGCAGAGGACTTAGATCTTATCGTAGATGAGTTACGCGGTATCGTTACCGAGCAGGAACTGGGGGAATATCTTGAAAAGGATGAATATACCAACTACTCCGACGATACGGTGAACAATGTTATTTCTCCCTCGTATAATAAAGAAGACCGGACAATTATTACCTCTATTACCACCACGGGCAGTAAACTATTAGCCCGCGGACCGGTAGATGGCGGTAAGATCTTCTTGGCTGATATGCCGGGTTTCGACGGCAATACCTCCAATCTGAATGATCCTCTCTATGATGCTATATCGAAGAGAGTAGACCTGATCCTCTTTGTACATAGCTCGGTATCGGCATTCAACCTCACCTCCGCTTCGTATCTGGAGAAGTTGCGCGAATACAACGAGGCCGTGCCTGTCTATCTGGTTCATAATATCTTCGACTCTACCTATTGGAAAAATCCTCAGGATCGTGCACACGAGATTGACCGACAGGTGCAGAAAGAGTATGAGGAGATACGCAGTAAGGGATTTAATATCGAGTCAGAGTTTATCAGCAAAGTGAATTTAGGTAAGGTTACCGATGCCCTTCAGGGTGCCGGCGCATACGTAGAGGGTTTTGAGGATGACCTTCAAGGTGAGTTGCGCAAGTTCGAAGAGATAGAGGAAAAACTATACAGGAAGATTACTTCGAATATCAGTGAACTGCGTCTTAAACGGTGTGAAGACCGTACGCGCACACTCCGTGACCAACTGGTAGATACTATCTCGAAGGAGATATCCTCGTTGAAGCAGAAGAAAGATGCCCGTGATATGATGGAACATTATGTGGAGCATCTGGAGAAGGAACTGGGTATTACGATGGCCGAGCAGGATGAGATCATCGGCGCGGTGGAGTCTTCGGCCAATCGTTCGGTGTTCCGCACCATCTCCACTACACAGGTAAACCGCTCTGCCTCTACCGAGGAATGTGTGGAGTTGCTCAAGGCTGTATTGGTGCAGTTTCTGTCGGATGTAGATCAAAAACTATCTCTGAACCTCTTCAGTATGTTCAAGAATAAAGAAGAGGCCTTTCGGACGATGGTTGCCGAGCGGACCGGATTTGAGAAGATACAGGTAAAGATCACACCCGTTGAGGCTTCTACGGCCAAGAACATCTACGATGATGACGTGAGCACCTTTATGAACAAAAAACTCTTTGAGTTTATCCGTGATATGTGGCATGGTACACACGCCGTAAAAGATATCAAGAGCTATATCAACAAGATGGAGAACTACTTCTATGGCACGAAGGAAGCACCCTCCACCTATCAGTTGAAAGAACTGCTCAAGAAAGAGATCAAACGTCTGGAGACCGTCTATCTGCGGGAGATCAAAGCACAATATGCAGCACTGTTGCCTACCATCATTACCGACGAGCAGACAACCTCGTTGGATACCCTCGAGAAATTAAAGATACAACTGACAAACATTCTTATCTAAACTATGCTGTCATGAAAAGAAACCTCATACTCATCTCTGCCATTTTTCTGAGTATCTTGTTCATACTCCTGGCGGGAAACGTCATTACGATAGGAGAGAAGATCTTCGAACTTACTGGTATCAAGTTCCTTGAGTATGCTTTTTACCTGCTGATACTCATCCTCTTCGTGGCGGTGATCATCGTGCCTTTTATACGTCTTCATCACACGCCTACCTTCCCTCAACTGCAGATCTCTGAGGATGAAGAACTGGATGAGGACAAGCAGATTACCAAACTGACGAAGTTCTCTAAGAAACTCTCTAACAACCTCTACTACCTTCCGGAAGAAGAACGGGAGCAACACAAAGAGGCTTTCTTGGCAGAGGTAAAACAATATTATAATGCCGACGACCTGAAACAGATCGTGCAGAAAGAGCTCGACCAAAGATATAAGAAGGTGAAGTCGCATATTCATGAGTGGGCAAAGACGGAATTCCTGATCACCACGATCTCACAGAGCAGTAGGATAGACGCCATCGCCTCGTTGGTCATCAACTTCCGGATGATTGGCGATTTGATCCGTTGCTCAGGTTTCCGCCCCACTAACCAACAGTTGTTCTATCAGTATTGCAGGATCTTGGCGACCTCCCTCTTCAGCTATTATCTTTCTGATGGAGTCAGTAATCTGACCGACGGCACGGGAACGGTGGCCGACAGTATGGCCGATGCCGATATTGACACGTTCTCAGAGGCGGGATTCCTGGGGAGTATCTCCAGTCTGAAACTCTCAGGATTGGTATCCTCATCACTGCTGACAGGCACTTTGAATACCCTGCTTACCCTCCGCATAGGATATGTAACGCTTACTTATCTGAAGTCTGGCTCTAAGGCGTTGGCAGGTAAGAATGGCATTAAGGTGCGTCGCCGAGCTATGCTCAATGCAGCTACCGACTTCCTCTGCATTGCAAAGGAGACAGGTACTAACATGACGGAGCAGTCGTATAAGGTTGTTACCGATAAGATCGACCAACTCCTTCATGGCAAGAAAGAAGAGGCAACGGCGTAGAGGGAGTAAATGGAGAATTAATAATTAATAGTTAATAGTTAATAATTGAGGATTAATAATTAGTTATCGTTATCGTTAACGTTATCGTTTTAAAATATGAGAATAGAGATAAAGAATCAAGATAGTATAAAGGAAGCGGCACAACAGTTTATCCGTGAGATGGGCGACAGTCGTGTGTTTGCTTTCTATGGTAAGATGGGAGCTGGAAAGACTACCTTTATTAAAGCCATCTGTGAAGAGTTGGGTGTGGAGGATGTGATTACCTCACCTACCTTTGCCATCGTCAATGAGTATGAGGCACCCGATACCACCATCTATCACTTCGACTTCTACCGTATCAAGAAGTTAGAGGAGGTGTATGACATGGGATAAGAGGACTATTTCTATGGTGGCGGACTGTGCTTTATCGAGTGGCCCGAACTGATAGAGGAACTCCTTCCAGAGGATGCCCTGCGTATCACCATCACCGAGCAGACTGATGGCACGAGGTTAGTTCATAGTTAATAGTGTAGAGTGTATAGTGTAGAGTTATGATTAGCCCCGTAGGAACGATTGAATATAGGCGGGGTGCGTAAGTCCCCGTGGTAGAGTTTAGGGTAGAACAGCAAAGAGCCAGCCCCTGAGAGTAATCATAACTCTACACTCTACACTTTACACTCTACAACTCTCTGATACGCCAAGCGCTCATTACCATTGAGCAGGAGGATGATGCCACAGTAGGTGAATCCATGTTTCAGGATGTTGTGTTGCATGATGTGATTATCCCGGTGGGTGTCGATACGGATATTCCTCTCCCTTGAGAAAGAGAAATCCATGATAGTGTCAAAGATACCATGAGCATCAGGCAGACTGGCGATACGGTGGATGACATGATAAGGTAGGCCGTCATCAACCCACTCTCCATCATAAATCCTCGCATAGGTAGGTTCGGGGGAGGGGAGAAAGGCGAAATAGCCAACTACCTTACCGTCATCCTCTACTACGAAGGCTCCTTCCTTCTCGATATCTAAAGCGACATTGTCTAATGTCGGATAGCCATTTTGCCATTGATGGATGTTCCCGGAGTTCACCATTATCTGTCTGGCGGCATCAAATACCGTCATGATAGCCTCTCCATCTTTGGGGAGCACCGCCCTGCGGATGAAACGATTCTCTGTCATACGAATGCAAAGATACAACATTTTCTATAAACCATCAAGAGATGAAAAGATTATTATCATTATTACTCCTCCTGATAACCCTTTCTGTCGGGGCGCAGACCAAAGGTGATGTCAAATCCTTATGGATAGAGAATGGCAACCGACGGATTTATGGCGAGTTGTTCACTCCGCAGAATGCCAAGGAGAAATGTCCGATAGCCATTATCGCGCATGGCTTCAACGGCACTCACGAATACGGACGTAACTACTACGAGACGTTAGTGCGCCTGGGGTACAAATGTTTTGTCTTCGACTTCCCCTGCGGTTCGGTTCGCAGTAAGAGTGATAACAATACGATGGAGATGTCTATCCTCGATGAGGTGAGCGATGTGAAGGCGATCGTCAACTACTTCCGTCATCAGAAGGATGTTGATAAACGTAACATCGTGCTTATCGGTGAGAGTCAGGGAGGATTGGTGTCTGCCCTTACCGCTGCTGAATTGAAAAAGCGTGTCAGTCGTTTAGTCTTGGTGTATCCTGCCCTTTGCATTCCCGACAACTGGCGTGCCCGTTATCCCCGTATAGAGAATATCCAGGATGTTACTGAGTTGTGGGGTGTCAAGATGGGGCGCCGCTTCTTTGAGGAGATTCACGATATGCGTCCTCTTGACATGATTGGCCGTTATCGCGGACCGGTGCTTATCGTGCAGGGAGATGCCGACCCCATCGTCTCTATGGATGACTCCAAAAAGGCTATCGAACTGTATTCCCCGGGCGCACGTCTGCATGTTATCCCGGGTGCCGGTCATGGTTTCAAGCCCCATGAGTTCCAACAGGAGATGGAGCAACTGGAGAAGTTCTTGTAGATAGTCCTATTGGGAATTGCTCTTTTCCCCAGAGGTGTGGTTGCTGTCTAATATGATTTCCTTGTTCTCGTATTGCTTGTCGAGGATGATGATTGATAGCGGCTGCATGCTAAACGACTGTTCCTCACCGCTCTTTATCTCGTAGGTATATCTGAGGGTGTCGCCCATCTCCTCCACCTTTACCGGGATAATCTCTTCTTCGATATTGGTGATGGGGCGCACGAGAGCCACCACAAATTGTTTGCTGAAGTCAATCTTCGTGGGCATGCCATCCTTTCCCATCACGGCTGCCATGCCGAAAAGCTTCGAGAACTCTTCTTGCGTGGTGATCTTCGGATTACCAGGGATCTCCTGTCCTCTATTTAAGAAGTAGTGCTTAGCTACCTCGAAAGATACTTCCTTGGGTGCCGGCGTCTCATTCTGTGAAAGGTTCACCACCTTACCGCTGCATGCCGACATGGCGAGCACCATCACGATGATGGCCATCAGACTGTATCTTTTTACTTGTATTTCTCTCATATGCAATAAGGATATTTAGATGGTTCTGATAAATAAGATATCAATCATGTGCAAATTTAAGAAAAAGATTGCAAATATAAAGTTTTTTCTTTAATTTTGCATCTAAATCATTTAAATTATACGAATATGAGAAAGTTATATGTCTTATTGTTGGTCGCTCTTCTATGCGGCATCCAGAATGTTCTGGCTCAGACGAACCTTTCCGGCAGAGTGTATTACAATGCCAATATCATGGCAGATGAGATGAACAAGATGGTGAAAGACGCCAAGTCGGATATTACCAAGAAGAGGAACGAGATGATTGCGAAGAAAGAGAAGGACTTGGGTCGCAAGCTGAACCAGAAGGAGTTGGCCATGATCGATGAAGGCGTACAGAAGGGTCAGAAGATGATGGATGCTGTGAGGAAAGGCATGAAGACAGCTATCACTATCACCTTCAAGAACGAGAACGAGTTGGTGATGAAGTGCGACATGAAAGTCGATGAAGAGGTGATGAAGGCTGCCGGCATCGGTTGGGCAAAACGTAAGTTGATGAAGGCTGCCATGGCTGTGATGCCATCCCAGAAAGGCAAATACGTGGTGAAAGGTAATACCATCTATATCGATGAGGGTGACGGTGAGAAAGACACCTTACAGCTCAGCGCCGACGGCAAGTCTTTGACAGGCAAGATGGATAATAAGAGATTTACCCTCAAACGTACAAAATAACATTCCTGTTAGATCCTGTAACTCACTAACCTAAAGATGAAGATAGTTATTCTTGACGGTCATGCCGCAAACCCCGGTGATCTTTCGTGGGAGGCGTTGAAGGATTTCGGAGAACTGACCATTTACGATCGCACAGACAAGGAAGATACGATTGAGCGCTCAAAGGATGCGGATATCGTATTGACCAATAAGGTGGTGTTCGGGCGAAAAGAACTGGAGCAACTGTCACAGTTGAAGTATATCGGTGTGACGGCTACCGGTTATAACGTGGTGGATATGGAGGCGGCCCATGAGCGGGGCATCATCGTCACCAACGTGCCGGCTTATAGCACCGAGAGTGTGGCCCAAGCGGTGTTCGCCCACTTGCTGAATATCACCAACCGTGTGGAGCATTACGCCGACCAGGTGCGGGGCGGCAAGTGGTCGGAGAGTCCTTACTTCTGTTATTGGGACACCCTGCTGACGGAATTGTCGGGCAAGACCTTCGGCATCGTGGGATTAGGTAATATCGGCATGCGGGTGGCGGCCATCGCCAATGCCTTCGGCATGAAGGTGGCGGCATATACCAGCAAGTCGCAGGAGGCACTCCCTCCCTATATCACCAAACTATCTTTAGACGAGCTTTATGCCGAGTGCGATGTGCTCAGTCTGCACTGTCCGCTCACCGACAGCACGCATCAGATGATCAACCGTGAGAGCATCGGTAAGATGAAGTCATCCGCCATCCTGATCAATACCGGGCGCGGGGCACTCATCAGTGAGGAGGATGTGGCAGCGGCATTGAAGAATAACCGGTTGAGGGCCTATTGCACAGATGTACTCTGTGAGGAGCCGGCAGCCGTGGATAATCCCTTGTTGCAGTGCGAAAACGCTTTTGTCACGCCACATAACATCTGGGCCACCCATGAATCGCGCAGTCGACTGGTGAATGTGGTGATAAATAACGTTCGTGCATTTATTGAAGGACATCCCCAGAATGCTGTTTGATGAGAGTCCGGAGGGTCCGGACTCCCAGTCCAAGTACTCCGGACTCACAGTCCAGGGGGTCTGGACTCCCAGTTTTATTGTACTAGGACTCTCAGTTTTATGTATTAGGACTCTTATCAAAGTGTAGTATAATTATATCCCTTAGTGGCTAAAGAACGAGTGAAATAGTATCTTCTTATGACTGAAAAAGAGAAAATGTTGGCAGGGGAGATTTACTCCGCTATTGATCCGGATCTCTCCAGAGAACTGATGGAGACGAGGGCGATGATACATGAGTATAACACGCTGCATCCCACAGAGACAGAAAAGATGCGGGCGATCCTCCGTGAGTTGCTTGGAGGAATCGGCGATGACCAGATCATTGTTAACCAACCGTTTCACTGTGACTACGGCAAACAGATACGGGTGGGTAAACGATTCTTTGCCAATTTCAACTTTACCGTGCTCGATGAGGCCTATGTGACGATTGGCGACGACTGTTTTGTCGGGCCGAATGTGAGTATCTACACCGCCTGCCATAGCACAGATCCCGTAGAGAGAAACAGTCGTAGGGAGTGGGCCTTGCCGGTAACTATCGGTCATAACGTGTGGATAGGGGGTAGCGTAACGATACTGCCGGGTGTCACCATCGGTGATAATGTCACTATCGGAGCAGGCTCTGTAGTAAACAAGGATATCCCCTCCAACTCTGTAGCTGTGGGGAATCCTTGTAAGGTGATCAAGAAGATCGGAAGGGGTGCCTGTCCCTGACAAAATGAGAAATCATAAAATGATGATATTCTGCTGAACGAAAGGATACGTCGTTGTATCCCTCCAACCACCGGTCAACGAAGTCGATGACTATCGTAATTCCTCTAAGAGCTTCTTCAGCCGGTCACCCGTGGAAGGTCTTGGAGCTCCATACCGCAGTAGTTTACCTTCTTTGTCATATATCAGGAAGAAAGGGATACTCTTGATGTTCAGGTATTGACTTAATCTCCCTTTGCTATCTAATAGTTGGTTACCATGCAGGTTTAGTTCTTCCATCTTCTTTTTCCATGCTGTCATGCTCTGGTCGATGGAGATGGATACGAAAACGATGTCTTGACGATTGGCCAGTTCCTTTTCTATACGTTGCAGATGTGGTATCTCACCGATACACGGCTTACACCACGATGCCCACAAGTCAATATATACAATCTTATTCCGGAAACTGGAGAAATCAATCTGTTTGCCGTTGCTGTCGATTAATTCCACTTCTTTGGGGAATGCGGCACCTTTAGTGCTGTATTGACGCATCTTGAACTGCCGGAGATAAGTGTGGTCTAACTGATATTCCTCTGTAAGCTTATTGATTTCTGCCAATCCTTCTTCATAGTGCGTCGCATAGTCGAAGGAAGAGATATAACTGTTGAGGATATAATCTGTCACGACAGTCCTCACCTGTGGGCACTGATAGTTATCGTATAATGCCTTTATTTTCTCGTCTACTGTTCCGTAGTTCAGGTCGTGAGCGATAATTTGCGGTGTCTGATAAAAATATGTGGCCAAGGGATTATCGAGCAAAGATGGTTGTTTCTTCCCCAATTCTTCGGGCCATAGAACTTTGCTTGTTGCGGGAATCTTTTGAAGAATATCTTCTTTCTTCGTGATAAAACTCAGGTTGTAGTACAGACTTCTCATTGCGGTGTATGCCCACAGAAAGAGATACTGTCTCACCGTCTGACTGCATGGGTATGTCTTGCTGATGACTTCAGCCTCTTTGTGATACCTGCCGAGCAGTTGTTCGACGGATGCTACATCCATCTGTTCTCCTTCTTCCCAGAGTCTTCTGCTGATGTCGAAATGTATACGGCTGAAAGCACTCAGCGCACGGTTTTCTGCAGAAGTGTTACATTGCAGTCGACCATCTTCTACCGTCATGTACAATTTCTCTCCGGGAACCAAACAGATGGGCTGCAAGAGTTGTCGTCCGCAAAGAATTCCAATCAACTGATACAGAGAGTCTGTTGCCACACTCACTTCGCCTTTCAGTTGATACTGTTTCTTTTCACTGTCTAATAATTGTAGGTGAAGCGTATCTCTTGTAGTGCTGTTAAAAGGAGAAATGAGTATCTGTGAGGATTGAAGATCAGATCCGGAAATAATTCCCTCCATAGCTATCTTCTGGGCCATACAGCCCAGAGATAGCGTGGAGGTGATCAAGAGAGAGAGGATTTTCTTATTTACTATTGACATCAGTTAACACGTGGTTTGTAAACAATCTCAGTAATCTTATCGGCACAGTCCTTATATTCCTCAACGGGTTTTACCTTTCCTTGATTATCGGTTCGGAGATCGCTGCAGTTGAAGATATAGAAGTTACCGCGCCCCGTAGCTGTTGTCTGTGTGGCCACATACAGTTGTTCGGTCGTGATATTGATGTTCATGGCTGTAACCACCTCGCCGCCGAATTCGTAGATATACTGGTTCTTCTTTGGCAATGCGAAGGAACTTTCTGTCAGGAAGGCATAGAGCCGGCCTCCTACAGCATAGAAATGTCGTTTGTAGGTGGGTGATCCATAGAAGCGTGTTCCTTGTTCGGGAATGGCCTCGTCACCGACAGGTGTCAGGTCTTCAGACGTAAAATACTCCTCCGTGGGGAACATATTCTCAGTATTAGAGTACAGACGTAGTGTCTTGCCATCAGACAGTTGTGTGATCACGTATGTAGGGCAGCAATCACCATACTCTGTACCCGAGAAGGTTGAGAGTATTTTCTGTCCGGCAAGCATGTCGCCTGATGATACGAAAGGTGAGTCGTATCCAAAATAGGGGGCATAGGCATAGAAGATGGACACGCTCGGTTTCTGATAGTCCACATAGAGGAAGTTGTCATATGAACGGCCAAAACGCAGATACTGACTCCAGATGAATTCATCGTATGCCTGACCAACATAGTAGTGATACTCATATGGGAAAGAGTACTGTACGTTGAAGTGGACAAATTTCTTCATCGCAGGGTCGTAGACATAAGGTGCACTGGCATCCACGCATGATTTCTTTGCCTTGAAACCAGGATATACCTCAGAATAATCAAGTTCATTCAGGATTGTGAAGGTATTGGCATCGATGCAGTAAGCCTTATCCTCCATTTCCACGAATACACGTGTTATATTCGAAGGCCATGTGATGCTCTTGACAGCCAGACCGATAAGATTCTTCACGGTTACTCCCTCGTTCATACGTTCGATACAGTGTTCCATGAAAACGGGTTTTTGACCTGCCTCTGCAGGTATGGATACAAAGGCGAGATTGCCATTACCCTGACTGTCGTTGCTAACCAGCACATAACCTTGTTCAAATGTACGGTTTATGTTAATCTGATAATCCACGGCGCGTCCTACCTGTCCGTCGCTAACGGTCAGGTGTGCATAGTAGACGCCTCCCTTCTCAAAGTTATAGGTGAGTTGCTTTTCATTGCCGGCATCCTCTAAGACACCTTTCACATTGTTGGTGTAGGTACCCACCTTCCAGTTGTATACCAGTTTGGAGGCATCTCCTGAATAATTAATCTCTGGAGTTATCGTCACGGTCTCGCCTAAGTTGAAGTTATACACCAGCATATTGTCCGCATCCTCCCCAGTAACCTTCAGGGTGGGAATACTATTCTCTGATCCGTATTCACTGTCGTCGCTGATACAGGAATTGAAACCGAAAACTGTCACGAGCAACAGACAGACATATATACCGTACAGTTTGGGAATGTCCTTACTGCGGTTTCCTGTTTGATGATATTTATTGTGAATCATATTATCTGTTCTTTTAAGTTTCTTGAATACGACTATTAATTAATAGTTGGCACAGCTTGCCACTCCAGTTGATCCTTGGTGTCATCGTACATCTTCATGATAACATATTTGTAAAGGAAAGTATCGTACATGGCAAGCGGGCCCTGCATGTTGGTAGCCTTAACAAAATAGTCACCATAACGTGCAATCATCTCATCAAATACATCTCTGTTGGCAACTGGGGCCAGTTCGTAGAAGTATTTGAAGAAGAGTTGTGCGTTCTCAAATGAATAGACAGGTAATGCGCTGTAGGTAGTCCACCACGCTGGGCGGGTCTTCGGGCGCACATCACTATAGGCGATAGAGAATGTTCGAAGTCCGGCCGGGCGCAGGTCTTCGTTTTCTGCAATCTCCAGTTTCAGGTGCAGTGTGTCTGTGAGCAGTCGCTCATCCAGGTTACGTAGAAGTCTTACTTTTACGATGGTTTGTACCTCATTGGCGGGTAATACTGCATTTTCTATTACGTAGTTGGTACCCTCACTCATATCTGTAGCGTCCTTTACAGGAACCAACTCGATCTTACGGTCATGGTCGGCTGGCATGCCCATCAATGTTACCGGAAGTTCTATCACATGTTCTGTCGCAATATCGTAGTTGAACACAAACAGCACTGTCGAATCCACTACATTACTATTGTTACGATACTCGAAGAAGACAGAGTCTTTTTGAGCCGTGTCATAGAGTTTGTAGTCTTCTTCCGTACAGGCATAGATGATCGATGCCAGTACAGCCAATATGATTATATTCTTGATTTTCATATGCTCGTGAATTATATGTTATTTCTGTCTGTATGCATATTCCTCTTCGGGAACAGGTATTACATAGATATCATCGCTAGCAGGTATGATACGAGTCTCCACGTTGGACTTGATATCCTTGTTGAGTCGCTTCATGTTATACCATAGCTGACCTTCTCCGAACAATTCTTTATGATACTCATTGAAGAGCATGTCATCAGTGAGTGTCTTGTCTGCTGACAGGGCGGTCAGTCCACGTGACTGTATCTCAGTGTTGAAATAGCCAAGTGCTTTCTGGTAGTTACCAGTCAGGTTTGCCTCTGCCGCTATCAGGTACATTTCAGAGGTATGGAAGAGCGTGATACCAGAAATAAGATTGACTCTGTTTGCAGGAACGTAATCGTTTAATGTGTAGTAGTCGGTCAGCTTCAACCATTTGGTTTGAGCATTCATATTGTCGAACTGTCCTCTACGGTAATCCTGAGTGGTGGCTTCCACATCTTGACTATAGACAGCATTCCAAGGCTGAAGGTGTTTCATGCCCGAGTTATCATCAAAAGGTTGGTAACTGTGGAAAGAGATCAAGTTGTACAGATATGAGCTGCATGTCTCTACATAACTGGTGGAATAAAGGCCAAAGATTGTCTCTTTGGGTGAAAGCGTTCCAGCAAGATAGTCTTTCACCTCGGTCTCGTCGACTAATGGGAATTTACCACTGTTAATCACTTTTTCCGCATAGTTGCCAGCATTGGTCATATCGCCCTTCATCCAGTAGACACGTGCCATCAGTGCCTGAACAGCATAAAGGTTGAAATGAGTCTCACGGTAGTTCAAGAAGTCGTAATACTGATTGTTCACATGTGGATATTTGATAATATCCGCATCACCACTCAACAGAGTTTCTGCCTCTTGGAGATCGGCAAGGATATTGTTGTATACCTCTGCCACTGTTGAGAACTCGGTGATATCCCTTGAGTAATTCTTGGAGTAGGGGATACCTGTGCTGCTCTGGTTGGTGGATGCGAAGAGTCGCAGCATGTCAAAATGCAGCATGGCTCGAACGGCCAGCATCTCTCCCTTGTAGTAGTTGTACAGTGGATAATCGGCGGGTGTAACATCATTTAATTGTTTCAGAATATTATTGGCATAACCAATAGTCTGATAGGCCGTGATCCATATCTGTGAGAAGAGTTGCCGTACATTATCATTGGTATAGTCATACTTCCTGACAGCATCGATAGTACTGCTGTTACAGTCAAGATTCTGTGCCAGTACCTCATTGACACCCCACAGCAGATTCATTCCGTATAGGTTGTTTGTCTGCATCTGACTATATACGCCATAGATCGCATCTTCGAAGCCTTGTGCAGACTCAAAGAGGTCGCGCTCCAGTTTCTCTGATTTTGGACGAACATCCAGGAAGTCATCGCATGAGACAAGTGTCAGCATGGCTAAGATCATGCCCAGAAATGGTAGTCTTATATATTTTGTTTTCATAATTCATTTCTTTTAAAAAGTTACACTAACAGACATGTTTATACTTCTGCTATAGGGATAGGAAGTACCACGTTCATACTTAGCGGCTGTCAGCCTGAAGAGGTCTTCCATGCCGATACCTACATATAATTTCTGCAGATGGAGAGAAGACAGGACTGACATTGGTACGTCGTATTGCAGGAAGATATTGGAGAGCCAGAGTTCGTTGTCTTTCTCCACGAAGCGGTCGCTATAGACGTATGATGTACCTCCTGTGGTTGAGATATCCAGATATGGAACGAGGTCACCTGGTTGTTTCCAACGTTCTGTGAAAGCTCGCTCATCACAGTTGTAACGTGGATTGATATTCTCGATCTTCTGTACACGAGTAGTATTATACATATCACCACCGAAGCGGTAAGAGAGGTTGGCACTCAGCGAGAATTGCTTGTACTTTAACAGTGAAGAGATGCTTCCTTGCCAATCGGGGTTACGATCGCCTACTGCTACCTGATCGTTAGCATCGTAAGTGTAGGTATATTCACCATCCTTGCGAATGAAGATCTCCTTACCACTGGCTGGGTCAACACCTGCAGAGCGTACCGCATAGATAGCTGTGGGTGATTCTCCCTCACGGAACTGTATCAGTGGAGCGGCAGATGAATTATTCTGTGCATTCTCTTCATTCTTGCGCTTCAAAGCCTCAGAGATATCGTTGATGGTAGTCTTGGAATGCAAACCGTTCAGAGAGAGGTTCCACTCCCAGTCTTTTGTCTTGATGATCTTTCCCCAGATAGAGAACTCAATACCATTACTGGTCTGCGATCCTAAGTTAGACTTAACCGCTGTTGATCCGGATGATGGTGGCAATGAGAGGTCAATCAGCATATTATCGGTCTTCTCATTGTATACGTCTAAGTTGATATCCAGTCGGTTATCAAAGAACGAGGAGGTGAGACCGATATTCAATTTCTTAGTAGCTTGCCATTTCAGATCGGGGTTCGACATGCCGATAGGTAGTGCTCCTACACCAGTGTAATAAGCATAGGCGCTATTATATGTATAGGTGGTTACAGCCTGCCATGCGCTGAACTTTACACTACCCGTATATCCGTAGCTGCCGCGCAGACGGAAAGTGTTCAGCCATTTGAGGTCTTTTGCAAAGGCTTCATTGTGTAGGTTGTAGCCGAGACCGACAGACCAGAAGGGAGCATAGCGTTGGTTTTCACCAAACTTAGATGATCCGGAGATACGATATGATCCGTCAACAAAGTAGCGGTTCATCCAAACGAAGTTAGCGGCAGCGAAAGCTCCGACACTTGAACTAACCTCTTCTGATCCTGTAGGACTGCTACCTGTGGGGTAGGCCGTAGCATAGGCGATGTCTGCCAGGTCATCAGAAAGGAATCCTGTTCCAATCACTGTACGGTTGTAACTCTTTGCATGCTTTAGTTCACCACCGACATTAAGAGTCAACATAGTGCCATCGTCATTAAACTGATGGATATAGTTGGCTACAACTTTTGCTGCCCAGGAGTCTGTTCCGTTGTTCCCCAGTCCGTAGTAGCCTTTCTGACTCAGTATCGTTGTACCACTGTATCTGTTTGACCGCGGAGAGATAAAGTGGTCGCTGGTGCCCTTTGTCGTAGAGTATGATCCTTGTGCTGTCACATAGAAGTTAGGCTTGAAGTTATAGCGCGCATCCAGAGAGATATCCTCTGTGCGGTTCTGTGACTTCTCAAAACTGTTCAGCGATGCTTCATAGAGTGGGTTGTTCATGTTATACGACAGGCGGTGAGCAAGATTACCATAACTGTCGTAAGGAGAATCGTAGGGATTTGCCTGCATAAAACTGGTGTAGCTTCCATAGGGTGAAGCTGTGGTATTCAGTTCCTGATGTGAGGCGCGCAGGGTAAGGATGAGGTTTTCTACGGCTCTGTAGGAGAGATAGATGCCTAATCCATAACGATCACGACCGTCGCCTTTCATTACGCCATTGGTATTTGAATAGTTACCGGTGATATTATAGTCGAGACCGGATCCTCTTCCTGAGATCGACAACGAATGGTTGTGAGAGAAACTGTTGCGTACGGGTTTTGATTTCCAGTCCACATCCATACCGCTGCTTACCAATGCCAGTTTGTCGTAATATGATTGGTCAAGAGAACCGTTTGTCGTATCATAGAGTCCAGCCAATCTTTCTAATTCGAGTTTCTGTGCAGCATTACAGAGATTATAGCTGCTAAGGTCGGCAAAGCTCAGTTGTGGGGTGAGCGTATAGCGTACACGTACAGGTGACTGTGAAACGCGCTTACGTTCAACAATGATGACGCCGTTGGCGGCGTTCTCACCATAGAGTGCCGTTGCGGAAGCATCTTTCAGGATGTCAACACGTTCAATATCCTGAATGTCGATGTCGTAGAGAGCCTGTAGCGACTGTTCTACACCATCGATAACAACCAATGGAGCATTTAGTCCTACCTCATCATTAGTCGCTAATGAGGTGGTGCTTCGAATCACAAGATCAGGTACGGCATTTGGATTAGAACCCATCTCATTATTCTGTGTTATCGTCATGGCAGGATCCAGGGTAGACAAAGCCTGAAAGAGGTTATTCGGAGAGATCTGAAGAATCTCCTCAGCCTTGTATGACTTGGCCGATCCAGTGAAGGTCTGTTTCTGACGGGTGAAGAAACCGTTGACGACCACATCTTCCAGTTGTATACTGGAGCGCATGGTCACATTCTGTGTCTGATCGGATGTACCTGCCGTAATCGTCAGATACTGAGTATCCATTCCTACATATGAGAACTTTAGGATCGTTTTCTCCACAGGAATCTTGAAGGTGTAGAATCCGTCGGCGTCGGTTACGGCAGCAACAGAGCCTTCGCCAATACTGACTGGTACTCCGACGAGCGGCTCTCCCTCATCATCTTTTACCTGTCCTTTTACAGTACGTTCATGGCCACTCATCTTCTGTTGGGTGATGGTGACTATATTCCCCTTAATCTGATAGGTACAGCCAATTAAACCTGTAACCTGACTGATCACGTCTTCCGCAGGCTTATGTCTGGCTGTAATGGAAATCCTCGGCCATTTGGCCGCCAACTCTGTTGAGTAGACAAAACTTAAACCTGCCTGTTTCTGGATAGCGGTAAGCACCGTAACAACAGGAACAGACTTGAAGTCTACACTCACGTTTGTATCTGCCGGCTTGGCAGCATGACTTACTGATGGTATCAGCCACAGTATGGTCAGCGTTAGCAGACAGACACGTTGTAACATGTTCTTGTTTTTTTCCATGAATAAAATATGATTAGTTAATAGTAATATGATTCCCTCTCTTAGTTATCCTCACGCCCAGTACGGTCTCCAACGACTCTAAGATAGACTCGATATTGTCGTAGCGGTCGAAGTAACCGTCAATCTGTTTGTCTTTCAGAGATTCTGATGCATACTGTACGTCGATATCGTACCAGTGTGAAAGTACATTCATCACCCGCTCAAGTGGCCATGCTTCGAACAGAAACTTTCCTTCGTTCCAGGCGATGTAGGGCGCAGTGTCAATATAACGTATCGTCAGTTGCTTGTTAGCAACACATAACTGTTGGCTGGGTTGCATCGGCAGTTCTTTTCCGTCGATAGGTGTGAAGCTGATATTTCCTTCCATGAGTACCACTTCCGTACTCTCCTCATCTGTTCCAATGATCTTACTGGCATGAGTATTTACATAAAACTCAGTGCCGTGTACAGTGATGTCTCCCTGTGGAGTGTGCACAACAAATTTCTTGTGCTTATTCTTTGCAACCATGAAATAAGCCTCTCCTTCGAGGATGACATCACGCCGGTCACCAAATTTCTCAGGATAGATCAGCCGACTATTATAATTAAGGTGTACCAGTGTGCCGTCACTCAACTGTGTCCAATACTCCTTGTTGTGATAAGTGGTGATTCGTGTGGCTGCAGTCAATTGCTCTACGAAGTTGTCATCTACATGATAGAGAGCCAGATCCTCTTGACTGATAAGATCCTTATTGGCTGTTTTAGAAGTGATGATTTCAGCATCGTGATGTCCGCTTTCCTTACTTTGTAACATGGCTGTCTGTACGTTTTCGGTGATAAGGGGGGGTGTCACCTTAATATATTCACGATGATACAGGAAAGCTCCTCCCACTATTAGCAGGGCTACGACAGCGGCAATACGTAGGAATGCAGGATGACGTAAAAGGTGAATAATACTTGTTCTTTTTGTTGAAGACATGTTTTCTTCCGTTTCTGTATGCTCATGTATTTGAGCTTGTAGTTTCTCCCATGCCTTATCCGCATCCACTTGTGTATACTGCATGTAACGTTCTGCTAAAACGGTGCTGTTGAGCAGTTTCTCATATTTGGCTTTTTCTCCCGGATGGTTGTCTATCCATTCCTGAAGGTACTCTTTCTCTTCTGTTGATATGGTTCCCATCAACCGTTTAGTTATCAACGTATGTATTGAAGTATCCATGATTCATGCTTTTAATTCTGTAACGATTGAGAATCAAAAAGTAGGTACACAGTTGTTTAAAAGATTAATACGTATGAAGCATTTATTTATGGAAAGTCTTTGTCTGGGTTCCTGTCTGTGATTATGCAGTCTTTAAATCCTGCCCCTACATAACCATCATCGTTAACATCAAGTAAACTTTTGGGTTCATACGCTGACGGAGTGTCTTCATTCCTCTAAAGCGAAGTTTCTTAACAGTTTCCTCAGCGATATTCAGGTTTTCCGCGATCTCACGGTTTTTCTGGCCTTTCATCAGTAGAAGGAATATTTCCCTTTGTCGGGATGGCAAGCGGTCTATTTCCTCAAATAGCTGTCGAAAGACCTCTTCAGTAAATATAGATTCCTCTTCACCATTAGCATTTATCTCATAACTCTCTTGGTAATCCTGCACAATTTTGTCATGACGTAAACGGTCGATGGCTGCGTTACGGGTTATATTATATAGGAAGGCACGAATATGGTTGTCACCACGTGACTGTCTGCCTTGCTGCCATAACTGCATAAAGGCATTCTGTACCACGTCTTCGGCACTGTCCTGGGTTCCCAGCATTTGCATGGCATAGTTGACCAATGCTTTATAATAGTTATTATAAAGTTGGTGGAAAACATTCTCATCCCATGTAGACAATTGCTGATTACTCATTTGACATTAGATGTAAAAATGATACCCAAATCAATCTTTCATCCGCAAAAGTATAAAAATATTTTTGTTTCAACAAAATTTTTTTTACTAAAACCTTTCAACAACATGAATTTGGGAAATGAAGATACTCTCTTAAAAACGGAGACCTCCAGAAGTTAACCAATGACTTCTGGGGTTCGTTTTAGGAACTTGGGGACTGTTCTGAATTTCTTGTGTGAAGTCTCTTTACTGTATCTCCTCCAACAGGCCTGTCTCCGAGTCGATGATAAATCCTCTTACGATGATATCCTTCGGGACGAGCGGATGTGTCTTGATGGTCTCAACTGTCTTACGCACGGATTCCGGTGTGTCCTTGAAACCTTCCAACCACTGGTGAAGGTTGATGCCGCACTTTGCTATGGTATCAAGTGTGTCTTGCTGAATGCCACGCCCGATCATCTCATGATGGAAATGGTCGTAGCTCATATGGCAGGCGCCACAGTGGGAGTGTGCCACCACCATGATCTCTTCCACGCCCAACTCATAGATAGCGACAATCAGACTGCGCATGGCAGAGTCGAAAGCGGATATTACCAGGCCTCCGGCATTCTTGATGATCTTCGCATCGCCGTTCTTGAGTCCAAGGGCCGCAGGCAGTAACTCCGTCAGTCGGGTGTCCATACACGACAATACTGCTAATTTCTTGTCTGGATACTTATCTGTAAGATACTTCTCGTAACCTTTCTGGTCAACGAATGTTTTGTTATAGGAAATAATCTCGTCTATCATAGGACCTTTATTTAGAAAATACGTTATCGGATGAAGTTTGTCCAGGTGGGCTGCTCCCTTTCGGGGTGTCCATCCTCACTTACATTGAGTCGCTTGATCATCCATGCCATATTCTGACCGAGTGTGCGCATGGTCTGCATGCCTTCCTCATCCTCTGCCACCTGACCGGGCGTCTGTCCGTAAACCATGTTCCAATACTGAGAACTGACTACCGGCATATTTGATATGGTGAAGTATTTGTTCAGACGATCGAAGGCGGCTGAGGCACCACCTCGTCGGCATACCACCACACAGGCACCAGGCTTATACTGCAAATGAGAACCTAAAGAGTAAAACACACGATCGAGTAGAGCGCAGAGTGAACCGTTAGGACCGCCGTAATAGACGGGTGACCCTACGACAAGACCATCGATGCCATCTTTCACGGCTCTTAAAATCTTGTAATACGGTTCATCGTTGAAGGTACACTTGCCTGTCCTGCCACACATACCGCAGGCGATACATCCCGGGACTGGCTTCTTGCCAATACTGATAATCTCTGTCTCTATACCCTCAGCGTTCAGGGTCTTGGCTACTTCATTGAGCGACTGGAAGGTATTGCCTTTATCTTTCGGACTTCCATTTATTAGTAATACTTTCATCGGTGTATGTTTAAATGTTATTTCATCTTGCTGGCGGCCATACAATTTGTTGTTGCCGTTAATCTCCTGCACAAAGATAATAATATTTTTCCATTTCCGATCGTAAAGATACGTCGAAAATGGAAAAATATGGTTTTATGAAGCCGATGGCATGTTCCTGCCCGGGTAAGAACGTCTTATCCTAATTGATATTCTCCTATTTATATGTTCTTGATGAATTTTGCTGGATTGCCGCCTACGATCGTATTCGGGGCAACGTCCTTCGTGACGACTGCTCCTGCTGCCACGACAGCATTCTCACCGATAGTGACGCCGGGCAGGATGATGGCTCCCACGCCTATCCATGCGTTACGACCGCTATGTACCGGTTTACAACGGAGTACCATGCGATTCTGGAAATCATGGTTGTCGGTGACGATACGTACGTTAGGACCTATCATTACGCCATCGTCGATGGTTATTCCACCAGCTGCCATACAGGTAAGTGAATGGTTCACGAATATACCTTTGCCTATCTTCATCTGACAGGCATAGTCAATCTGAATAGGAGGCATCAGATAACTGGTCTGGTCAAGATTGCCACTGAATAATTCTTCTTCCAACGGACGGATCAGCTCCGGTTGTGGAACCGTGGTATTAATCTTAAAACAGATGTTGGCACAGTCGGTCATGTGCTTGATAGCTGTTGCATACTCGGGTGTTGCCATATCGACATCTTCCCCTGAACGAAGTGTTTCAAAAATATCCATATCTTTGCTTTATTTGATTCTGTTGCAAAGGTATGGATAAATCACCGTGTATCGATTACCAATATTTCCTCATAATTTTCAAAATATGCGGAAATGATAATAGTATCAATATTTTATGACTGTTTCTGTCTATATGCCGATGGCGTCTTACCTAATGTTTTCTTCACGTAGCGTGAGAAATGTGAGATGTTCTCAAAATTCATCAGGTCAGACACTTCTGTCAAGGTCTTTGATGTGTCGTTAAGAAGGGATACAAGCTCAAATGCCGCATAGTACTGTATCCATTGTGATGCTCTGTCTGCACATGAACCAGTTGACATCCGTATTGATCTTCCATCATATAGTGTTCTTTTTACCATTTCAAACCATGTTCCTTACAATAATCGATGGCAGGCTGATAACACTGGAAGGTGGCTTTGTGAATCCAGCGTAATCCTTTCCGCTCATCTTTTGGTACTCCTGTCCCTGTCATCAGAAACCAACCGGTAGCAAACTGCGCCTGGGCATCACCGCCATTGGCGGCAAGCTCATACCAGAAGACACACTCCTGCAGGTCTTTCTCCACGCCATCGCCATTCCAGTAGGCTGCACCAACATTCTTCTGACTCAGGATATGTCCTTGAAAAGCTGCCTCGCGATACCATAGGAATGCTTTGTGATGATCTTGCTCAATGCCGTCGCCGAGATAATAAGCATTAGCAACATTCACTTGCGACTGCGTATCACCCTTATCGGCTGCTTTCATATACCATTCAAAAGCAAGTGCGGTATTCTTTTCCACCCCTTTCCCGTGGTAATAGCACTCACCCACGTTAAAACAACCATATACGTCGTCTTGTTCAGCGGCTCGCATATACCACTCGAAAGCTATCTGCAGATTCATCTTTACTCCGGATCCACGCTCATAGCAGACCCCAAGATTGTTCATGGCCTTGGTGTCACCCTGGTAGGCTTTCTCACGATAGTCGTCTGCTTTGTTGCGTTCTTTCTGCATCAGATACTTTGTTTGTTGTATGATCAATGATAGGATGGTGATTACATCTTTGTCATGTGATATCCCATGCGCTTTAGTTGCATGGCTGCTCCGAAAAGATATAACTGATGTAAGCATGCGACAAATGCCTCGAAGGCAGCCTTGGTGCCGGGCTCGATATGCTGGCGCATCAAGGCGTTATAGACACGTGAGGCACATTCGCCTACAACTTTTTCCAGCATCGTGTAGTCATCACCCTGCAACAACAGGAGTTCTTCACGTATGTACTCATCCATACTGTCGTACCCCCGTTTGTCTCTCATGTAGGCATAAAGGTCTTCTATCTTAGAATAGATCTCCCACTCTGTATCCCACATCTTTGCAACAGCCATGCCGATATACATCATCCAACCGAGCGATGCAGATGGATAGTCTTGGAACTCCCGGATACCGTCGGGGATGTAAGCCTTGGCAATCTCTTCCCATTTCTCTTCCACATCCGGGCACTCCGGCATATGCTGATCCACCTCCTTCATGGAGAGCAGGTATTGGAACAAGTCGTTATGCAGCTTTTCTTCAAAAATCTCCATATGTCTGATATTACCTGTTTTTGATTGCAAATATACGTTTTTCTATCGAAATATATGACCTTTACACGATGGATTTAACATAAGTTGTTGTCGAATAATGTAATGATGGTTTCAAATTCTCTTGAGAATTCAGCGTGAAAGGGTATTATTGCCTGGACTTTTAGTAATCTTTTCTCTCCAATTCTCAGAGAATTGCGGTCAAAAATGTATCTTTGTGAAAACCTATAATGACCTTTGCCAGGTAGCAATGCTGTTATTTCCGTAAAAATAATTATCTTTGCAATCGATACGCTTATTTTTAGTCTTTGTTGATGGGTCTTACAATAATAGATGTGGAATAATGAAAAAGGTTATTATCGCAATAGATTCTTTCAAAGGTTGCCTGAGTTCGATAGAGGCTAATCATGCAGCGGCTGCAGGTGTTAAGGACATCTGTCAGAATACCGAAATTGTGCAGGTACCTGTCAGCGACGGTGGTGAGGGATTCTTAGAGGCTTTCCATGCTGCTATCGGTGGTGAGATAAAAGAGACGGTAGTCTTTGACCCACTGATGAGGCCAATAACGGCAAAATATCTGTTACATGGTGAGACGGCTGTTATAGAGATTGCGCAAGCAAGCGGACTGACACTGCTGAAGGAAAAAGAACGTAACCCATTAGTGGCGACGAGCTATGGTACGGGACAACTGGTAGCTGATGCCATACGGAATGGAGCAAAGCATGTGATCGTAGGGCTCGGTGGCAGTGCTACGAGCGATGCGGGTATGGGAATGTTTCGCGCACTCGTGGATGCTTTTCCTCAACTCGAATCGTGGAATAATACGGATGTCCTGAAAGGAATCAGTTTTACCATCGCCTCGGATGTAAAGAATCCACTATGTGGTGAGAATGGGGCTGCAGCGGTCTTCGCCCCGCAAAAGGGTGCAACGCCTGAGATGGTTGCCGAGTTAGATAAGAGGGCCAGTAGGTTTGCTGAGACTTCTGCCAAACAATTTGGTTATGACCGGTCTGATATGGAGGGTGCTGGTGCTGCCGGTGGATTGGGATATGCTTTCTTGCAATACCTTCATGCAGAATGTCAATCGGGAATCACTCTATTGCTCGAAACCATCGGATTCCGTGATATGGCTAAAGATGCTGATCTTATTGTCACCGGTGAGGGATCTGCTGATCGACAGACGCTGATGGGGAAGTTGCCGATGGGTATCTTACAGCATGCCGAGCATACTCCCGTGGCATTGATAGCGGGAAGAATCAAAGACAGAGAACAACTGCTACAAGCCGGTTTTGCCTATGTGGAGTGCATCAATCCTCCCGACATACCACTCGCCGAAGCCATGCGTAAAGAGGTGGCACAGCATAATATCTGTCAGACAGTAGCTCGACTTTTCCAATTGTCAGCAGAGTGAATTTGTTGTTTCAAGGAATTCCTTAAAGTTGCGTAATCCCTTATAAACAAAGACTTTAGGAAAACAAAAAAGTCCCGAAAATTACTTCGGGACTTAGGCGCTTCAGGATGGGCTTGAACCAACGACCCCCTGATTAACAGTCAGGTGCTCTAACCAACTGAGCTACTG
>CADBSW010000135.1 GCA_902797505.1 uncultured Prevotellaceae bacterium
CCGGTGTCGATCATAAACAGGCATGGCTTGCCGTTTACGAGTATGGAGGTGGTGATATGTCCGGTAGGGGTGATGAAAAGGTTTAACTCCTCATAACCTTGTTTACTCATGCAACTGTCTGCTGCCGTATCAGGATGTGCCGTCTGCGTTGTGTCGTTCTTCCCACCACATCCAATGATAAGTGATATACCTAAAATGAGAAAAAACCTCTTCATACGATGAATCTGGATTACTGAGAAACAAAGGTGGTGATGCTGCGTGGTGGGAGAGAAGTATTTCCTTTGGAGGAACCTATAGGTAGAAGTGTTTCTCCTTCTTGATCTGATGTACGGTACATCTGCCATTGCAGGATACTGTCGTCGGATAAACGAAGGGTGAAATGCTGTGGTTGTTCACTGTAGTTGATGGCCACGGCTACCCATTGTCCATTTTGATTCTGGTAAGCAGAGCACATCACTCCATAAGGATTAAAGTGGGAAGAGCCTTTCACCTCATAACGGATGGCTCCCGGCCGGATAAACCGGCTGTAGTTGCCCAGTGTCCATAGCAGTCGGGAGTCTTTGGCATAACCGCTCTTCAGATGGTCTTTGGAGAAGATGCGTATCAGTCCATCCTTATAGTTCTCACCGGCGGCACGCCACCATGACCAACTCTCGGCGTTGGCAAAGCACAGGTCATGATGGATGATACGTGCCACATAGAGGGCGGTCTTCATCGTGAAGTCATATCCGTTACCGCCACCGATCTCCTCGTCGTTACTCATGATGCAGAGTTCTGTCTGCCAGAGTCGGAGGTCGTATTTAGCGAGGGTATCACGGAGTTGTTCCCGTATCTCACGCATGTAGGTGACAGGGGTGTTCGTCCAATAGCTATGTCCTACCATCAGATGGGGTACGTGGGGGAGGTTACCCAAATAGGTATCTGTACTGTCCTTTGAGAAGAAGGTTCGTATCGTGTTTCCCCGTTCCCACGTTGTCTTGTAGATACCCAACAGACAACGGTAGTCACTCGATTCGTTCACGAGTATTCTGGTGTTGAGGCCCTCCCTTACAAAGGCTTTTGATGTTTCTCTCACCAGATGTGCGATCTCACGGTTGGTAGCTGGCGATCCCTCTTGTTTGGGTCCTTGCCAGTTCCAATGTCCGTCGGGCTCATTTACCGGACAGAGATAGTCGATATGAATACCATGATGCTCCTGGAGTCCTTTCACAGCCTTAGCCATATAGTCGGCAAAGTCATCGTAGCAGTCATCTCGCAGATTGATGGTCCCTCCTCGCCCGGTATTTGTTGCCAGTCCATTTTGTGTGAAATAGACTGGAGGTGAATCAAGGAAAGCCAAGAGGTAGGGCACTCCCCGTTGTTTGGCCATCTGCAGGAATCTCCGTTGTCCGGCCTGCTTGCTCCAGTCGTAGGTGCCATCAGCCTTGAGAAAGCACTCTGTTCGTGTTCCCGGTTGTATCTTCGATGCCTCACCTTGTTCTTCACTGCCTGCTCCGAGGTTGAAGCGCCATATCGACAGACCGATACCTTTGGGCTTTCCCTGTTCATCGTTCTCAGTGGAGAACAACCAGTCGGCAATCTTTTGTTGCTCCTGCTCGTTCTCCCACTTACCGATAAACTGCATCGACCATGCATCAGAAGCCCCGAAATGACGGATTGTCTGACGGGGTTGCCGCATGTCAATGATGAAATCCTCGGCCTGACAACCTAACGCTGCCAGGATAGTGAATGTCAACAAGATGAGTCTGTTCATTCTTTCTTGCTGTTAGCCACTCTTCCTGCCTCTAAGATTGGCAGACCAGCCTCTGTAGGGATGTAGATAATCTTATTATTGGTGTTTGCGTTCTGCTGGCGCACCCACAGGTATTGGATATAGGCAGGGGTAATACTGCCGTTCTCTATACGGATGGCTTCTGCGGCACCTTTTGCACGCTCAATCTCTGCCTGCGCATTCAACTTCTCTGCCTCAAGGTTAGCCTTTGCCTCTTCAATCTTGATACGGCGGTTTTGCTCAGCCTTGGCGAACTCTGCCTTACCGGCCTGCTCTTGCTGCCACACATTGTACTTGGGGATGAGATACATACATCCACCGATAATCACTATAACGACGAACAGTCCGATGAGGAGTGTTGTAACTACGGATTTTAAACTGCTATTCATAATGAGATTTTGATTAGTGTTTTTTTTGTTCATATTGAATGATTAGTTATAAAAATTATCTGCGATAATGCAAAAGCATCCGCCAGAGGTAGTCAACCGGTCGGTAGTGCGATGTGCTGCATGAACAGTGCATACGTATGCTGATGTGCTGAGCCTGCGCCATGCTGTCTTTTCAGGGACGGGTGCTGTCGGCTCCTAACAGCGATCATAAGAGGGGTTCGGTTCGCCCTACGTCTGTGGATGCTAAGGTTTATATCAGATCTGTCTGAAAGTTCAACGACTGGATCTTGATGTCGAG
>CADBSW010000136.1 GCA_902797505.1 uncultured Prevotellaceae bacterium
TACACCTTTTGTAGCTTAATACTGCCAAAGGTGCAAAAAGGGTGCAAAATATTTTGATTTTTTTAATTGAGAAGCAATAAAAGTATCGACAATGCTTCTGGCGACAGGGTGTCACGGAGTCTATCAATACCTCTTCTCTTCTGTGATTTTACGGTATTGACACTTATCTGCAAGATCTCTGCAATTTCTTTGTTCTGTTTTCCTTCAATAGCCAATAAAAAGATTTCTTTCTGTTTGTCAGGCATACGGTCGATAGCCTCGAATACCTGTCGATATACCTCCTCTTTATGCAAGGCTATAGTTTCCTCACTCTCCATCTCCATCTCCCGAAACTCCCTGATGACGTGCTCCTTATGTTTCTGGGTTACTTGATGATGGTCGAGGATGGTAAGGCACCTGTTACGTACGGCATTGAAGAGGTAGGCGCGCAACTGTCCTTCTGTCTTATAGTTATTATGTTGTTGCCACGTCTTTAAGAGAACATCCTGCACCGCATCTTCCGCTTCTTCGATATTCCCGATGATTTGCATGCCAAAGGCAACAAGCAGTTTATAATGTTGCTTGTAAATCAGTCGGAGCGACTGCTCATCCCATTGGTTAATACGGTCTAATATAGGCAAATCCTCTATCATTCTTCTTAAAGACCTGAAAATATATTCTCTCGCTGCAAATATAGTAAAATAAGTTAGAATATGGTAACTTAGTTTTATATTTTTTCAATTTGTAAACAAAAATCCCCGCCACTCACATCGTCGGAGCAGCGGGGAAACCCTAATATTAATGAGAAATTGAGAGAGAATGATTATTCCTCAGGAGCTGTTGTCGGGGTAGAGAGAGCCTCGTCGGTACCCAACTTGCTGATAGCCTCACGGGTGTGGTTCATCCACAGACGACGAACGGCTGCGCGCTCTGCCAATGCGGGGATATACTCCTCACCCTTCTTATACTTCTTCCAACAAGCCTCGGTGAAGTTGGTCTCGTAAGCTTTGGTAACGATACCAGCCTTGTTGAACATGCTATACCAGCTCTCGTCATCATCAGGATCGGCCATGTCGTTGTGAGCGTGGTCACCGGCGATAGACATCAACGGATAGAGCTGTGCCTTCTTGGCGTTGTTCTTAGTATAGGTCATGGTCTTGGTAACGTCACCAACGGCGATGTCGAAAGTACCACCGTTGACATGCTCCAGCACGTTGTCAACGTATGTATCCTCCATATCCACAGTACCTACATAGTAGTTGAGGTTGAGCTCACGGAGATAGTTCTCGAGCTGCAGGTAACGGATGTTACCACCGTAGTAGTCGTATCCCTCGGGGTTACCATGTCCCATGAATGCCACGATACCTTCTGCGACAGCAGCCTTGATGTCAGCCTCCTGGTTCAGTACGTTGGCGAGGTTTCTGGCATCGCTCTCCTCTGCCATCAGCGGAGTACCAACCACCACGTTCAGGTCGAGACTCTTCATGTAAGCTGTGGTGAAGTCACCGTTACGGTTGTTCATGAAGTCCTTTACATAAGAGTCACGTACACGACGATACTCCTCACCGGGGATCACCTGCAGTGACTGAACGACTACCTGCTTGTATCCGGCTCTTCCGATAGCGGTGAGCCAGTGCTCAGGATCGTAGTAGTCTTTCGGGTCGGTGTTCTCACCACCACGGGCATTGTTGATACAGATAGCGGAAGAGAATGACAGATACACATCATAACCGCTGAAGCTGCTCTTGTACTCAGACACTACCTTGTCGAAGGTGTCGTAAGCCTGCTCCCAGGTAGAACCGAAGGCTACGAGGAGGATCACCTTGTCGTTTCTCTTCTGTGTCTTGACCATGTCGTCGACAGCTTTCTGGTACTTCTGGTAGTTTGATTCATCATCATCGTCATCACTACTACATGCAGTGAAGGTCATGCCTACCATCATAGCCATCATGGCAAGCATCAATGTTTTAATTTTCATCATAATTACGTTCGTTTAAATTGGTTTTAAATTTATTGTTGATATTTCTTTTTCCGTCTTTGAACCTCACGGTGAAGGTGGCGTAGATCGTGGTTCCCGGGGTGGTGGTGCCTAAATGCAGACCATGGTAGGTGCGATCCACATAGTTGAAGATATTATCCACACCTGCTTCCAGTCGGTAGGTGAGGTGCTTGCTGCCACCGAAATCATGAGTGGTGGAGAGTCGCCATATCTGGTATCCCTTGCCATTGCCGTCAATCTGATAATGACGTGTGGTAGACATCTTACCATAGATGCCTACACCAAGATGATATTTTGGCGAGAAATCATGTCCCCAGTTAGCGAAGACATTCCCTTTATGGTGTGCCATACCATCAATGGTGACATTCATCAACTGCTCTTTCTCGGTATCATATACCTGTGCTTTCGTATCGAGATAACTGTAGCTGCCCCCGAAACTGAAGGCTTTATAGTTGTAGCGGATATTCACATCCACGCCGTAGGTCTCAGCATTCTCCATATTCTTGTATTGCCGGGTTTTGATGGGGTCATACTGGATGATATACTCCGCGGGTGCCTCCCGGTTGGGGATGGTTACCAGTGTGATCATGTTGTCCACCTTATTATAATAGGGGGTTACGGTGATGCTCAGTCCGTTCCAGGTATATTCCACTCCTGCGCTATAGTAGTTGCTGCTCTGAGGGTCGAGCTCTTCGTTACCTAAATACAGGTAGGTGCCGTTCATCTGTCGGATATAACGGTAGTACACCTCCTTCAGGGTAGGTGTCTTGAAGCCCTGTGCCCAGGTGGCGCGCAGTCGGACACGTTGTCCGGCTTTATACATCATCGATACTTTTGGGGTTATCTTTGCGCCAAACTGCTCATTATAGTTCAGTCGGAGACCGGCAGTGATATTCAGATTGGGTATGAGGTTAAACTCATCCTGCACGTAGAGGGCACCGGTATTGTCGGATTGTTTCTTATCCAGCACACGCATAGGGGCATGCAACCAGTCGTAGCGCCACTCCAGTCCTGCCGACAGACGGTTCTCATAGGGTAGGGTGAAGACACCTTTCAGTTCTGCCAACGTACGTTGCTGGTCGCTCTGCAGTTGTTCATCACCGGGGTAATAAGGGAAGTAATTGGTGAAGGTGCCATCGGGCTTATAACCGTCGGTAAGATACTCCGCTGTGAAATCATAGTAGTAAGCATGCTTGTTCCACATGACATCCAGACTCAGGAAATCCTTCTTGCTGTTCAGGTTCCACTTACCGCCCGCTGCCGCCGAGGCATTGTTATAACGCAGGTCATACCAGTGGATATCCACACCTGGGTGAGTACCTTGCGGACGGTAGATGCGTTTGCGATAGAGTGTACCCTCGGCATAGAGTTCGAGATCCTTAATAGGCTGATAGGTCAGTCGCTCGGCTATCTGCCAGTTGGTGTATCTGTTAGCGGTCTTATTCTTGGAGTCGGTAATCAAGAACTCTGTCTGGTTGGGAGCCTCCGTAGCGGTGTTCTGCCAACCGTCGCTATGCTGTACCTGAATGTTGGTATAACTGTTCAGCTTGCCATAGCTGAATCCGATGCCGTTATGCTGTCGCACATCCCCATAGCTACCCACACGGGTGGCGTTCTCCAACAGGAGTCCTTCATGATGACGGTTACGGGTGATGATATTGATCACGCCGGCGATGGCATCCGAGCCGTAGAGGGCAGAGGCAGCACCCTTCACTACCTCTATCTTCTCGATGTTCTGTGGGTCGATCAGCGACAGATCATTCTCACCACCGTTGTCACCATGGATGCGCTTACCATCGATAAGGATGAGGATATACGAGTTGCCCAAGCCGTTCATCTGTATCTTCGACCCCATATCACCCTCGTTGAAGTCAAACGATGAGGTAAGCATGCCGAGGATCTCCTCGATGCTCTTACCGGCAAAGTTACGCAGGGTCTTGCTGGAGATCACCTCTGTCTGTACGGGAGCGTTCTTCAGGGTATGCTCAGTGCCTGTTCCTGTCACGACGACCTCATCAAGGTTGACTTGCCTGTCAACCTTTGTCTGTGCCGTGGATAACGTACATGAAAGCACACACAGTGTGCCTACAAAAAACCTTTTAATCTTCATTATTCTATTCTTTGCCGATGCCTCTGGCCCGAAGGCTACGTAAATCATGGGCAGAATGGCAGGTTTCCTGACTTACTCCCAAAAGAACACCTTCCCATAAACATGATTCCTTGTTACCAAGAATCTGTTTGACAGTGGTTTGTCGTTCTTTCGAAAACGGAGCTTACAGTAGCGGGCACTGTTCAGGTCTTGCACCTGATTCCCTTTTATACCAGTGTCGATGACAACTGATATCACCAAATCTTGCCGTTTGCAATAGCAATGAATGCCAATGCGGGTGCAAAGGTATGAAGATTATTTTAATATCCTCTCATTTCTTTCGAAATAATTCTCACTTTTAATTATTTTTCCTTATATTTGTGGGGCAAAACAGAAAAAGGTGTGTTATGAGAGAAAGAAAAGAAACTATCAGTATCGTAAAGGCTAACTACTGGGCCGTTGCTCTGTTGTTTGCGGGGGCTATCGTCAGTTGTCTGTATTATTTCATTATCCGTGGTGCGGAAGGATGTAAGGTGGATGTGCAGTCAGGCTTTGAGATAGGCACTTCCCAGTGGTATGGTCCGTTGGTGGGAGTCTTGATATTCCTCGTTATTATGTTGGGGGGCACTGTGTTTCATGAACTTGTCCATGGCTGTGTATGGGCTCACTATGCCAAACAGGGCTGGAAGAGCATCAGTTTTGGTGTGATGTGGAAATACCTCGCGCCTTATTGTCATTGCAGTGAACCGCTGTTGGTGCCTCATTATCGTAGGGGTGCTTTGGCGCCGTTGTTTGTGGTGGGTATATTACCGGTGTTATTGTCTCCTTTCTTCCATAGTTTAGCTTTGCTGTTCTTCGGCATCTTTTTCATATCAGGAGCCTCGGGCGACCTGATGGTGGTATGGCGACTTCGGAAGGAAGATCCTGCAAATAAGGTGCTTGATCATCCCTCCGAAGCCGGTTATTTGGTGTATGAGGAGGAGTAACTTCTCATTTTTCCTTTTCCTTGATTAGCCCTGTAGGGGCGACACAACAACCTGTCACCCCGCTGGGGTTATGCCGATCTGCCATATATAACGGGGGCTCATGCCCCCGCCTATACACTATCGCCCCTTCAGGGCTATCTCTAACTCCTAAACTCTACACTCTAAACTATGCACTATGCACTATTCTAAAAGCGCTTTGATGGCATTCTCCAGTTTCTCCCCCTTGTCGGTGGGTTCAAAACGGGCGATGACACGTCCCTTGCGATCCACCAGGAACTTGGTGAAGTTCCACTTGATATCCGAACTGCTGGCATAGTCCTTGTCGTGCTTCTCCATCATCTGGTGCATGCGCTTGCCCATCGGGTCGTTCTGATCAAAACCGCCGAATGTCTTCTCACTCTTTAGAAAAGTGTAAAGGGGTGACTCATCATTGCCGTTAACCTCTATCTTGTCAAACTGATCAAACTGAATATTAAACTTTCCGGTGCAGAAAGCGTGGATCTCCTCAAAACTGCCGGGTGCCTGACCGCCGAACTGATTGCAGGGGAAGTCTAAGATCTCCAGTCCCTGAGCATGATATTTCTCATAGAGCGCCTCCAACTCATCATACTGCGGGGTGAATCCGCAACGGGTGGCGGTGTTCACAATCAGCAAGACCTTGCCCTTGTATTGCTTCATGCTGATCTCTTTACCCTCACCATTCTTTACCTTAATCTTGTAGATCTTGGTCTTTGCCGTGGCAGTGAAAGTCAGCATCACTGCCATCAGAAGTGTCATGAATCTGTTCATATCTTTTTGTCTTAAATGATTATTATCGAATGAGAAATGATTTCGCCACGAAGTTAGCAACTTCCTTTTATAAGATAAATGAAAGGGAAGAAAGTTTAACACAGATTAAGAAGTCGTTTTTTATTTCATTTTTTCTCTTTTTTGTAACATATTCGATAAAAATGATTACCTTTGCTCCGAATTATATAACCATGGGAGAGGAGCGACTATTACTGCAACAGTTGAAAGACGGTTCGTATGACAGTTTCAAGGCGTTGTACGAACGATGGGTTGCGCGCCTCTATCAGTTCGCCCTGAAACTGACAAAATCAGAATCGATGGCCCAAGAGATTGTTCAGGAGAGTTTCATTAAGATCTGGGAAAAACATGAAAGTATCAATCCGGAGCAGTCGTTCAAATCCTTCCTCTTTACCATCGCCTACCATAAGAGCATCAATCATTTCCGTACGCAGATACGACAGCCGTTGATGGGCGACTATCTGGAATACACCTCCGCGCTGGCGGATGAGAATACGGCTGACCAGCATCTCAGCATGGAGCATTTCTTGAGGAGACTGGAGGAAGCCAAGAAGAAACTGACACCCCGACAGAGAGAACTTTTCGAGCTGAGTAAGGAGCAGGATCTCTCGAATGCGGAGATAGAGGAGCGGTTGGGTATCAGCAATCAGGCCGTTCGTAACCGTATCGCTGCTGCCGTGAAGATCATCCGTGAGGAGATGAAAGACTATCTTCCTTTACTGTTATTTTATTTCCAACTGTAAAAGGTAATTGTTTCTCTCCAATTCTCGAGAGAATTGCTGAGGGTATGTCTATCTTTTGTCTGCCTTTAATAATCTGATCACCTTTTTGTAATAATAAAAAATAACACGATACCCGATTACAAATCGGGCACTTATTTGTATAACTATAAAAAACAACGATATGCATACAACGAAAATACTTCTTGAGAAATACATGCAAGGGGGATTGAGCAAGGAAGAACTGCAAATCCTCCGTCAGCAGGTGGGCAACATGACAGACACCGAGTTGCAAGGCCTGTTGGAGGAATTATGGAACGAGCACACCAACGATGATGTCATCGATGAGACGTTAAAGCAAAGGATTTGGAAGAATATCGCCCAAGAGACGCAAGGCTCTGCATCTGCTGAGGACCCAACGGTGGCAAAGACCATACGGATGGAAACTCCATCACGCAGATCCTCTGTCAAGAGATGGTTGCGGGTAGCGGCTATCCTGCTGGTGGTTGTTGCCGGCACGATGCTCTTATTCCAAAACCGGGTAGAGAAACCGCAGTTGTCGGAGGCCGTGACTGCTGCCATCGCACAGGCAGAGAAGTCGGGCAAGAACCAGGCTGCGGTAACGGTGAATGGCAAGACCATCCCTGTGACTAATGAGAAGTCGCTGGCCAGTGCCCAAAAAGAAGGCACCCTTTTTTTCTCTACGGAAGGACAGGAGCGTGTTCTCACTACCTACCACAACACGGAATTCTGGATGACCTTAGAAGATGGAACGCGCGTACATCTTAATTATGGTTCACGTCTGGTCTATCCGATCCACTTCGGTGGTGACACCCGTGAGGTGGAACTTCAGGGTGAGGCTTACTTCTTTGTGGCAAAAGATAAAGACAGACCGTTTATCGTGCATACTCCCAACGGTGACGTGAAGCAGTATGGTACAGAGTTTAATATCAATACGCGTGATGAGATCGGTGTTACACGCATCGTTCTCGTCAACGGCAGTATTGGTGTCACGGCAAAAGGCGGTAAGGAGTTTATGATGAAACCCAATGATATGGCTATCCTTCAGCCCGGTGAGACAGAGCCGATGGTCAGTCAGGTGGACATCACACCGTATATCGCTTGGAATATCGGTACGTTCGTGTTTGAGGACTGTACCCTGGAGCAGTTGATGCGGGTGCTCAGTCATTGGTATAACAAGCAAGTGCAGTTTGAGAGCGAGGAGATTCGTCAGATGCGCTTCACGGGTGAGTTTGATAAATACGAGTCGATCATCCCCACCATGAAGGCCATCCACAACGTTACCGGTCTCCGCATCGAGGTGCATGGA
>CADBSW010000137.1 GCA_902797505.1 uncultured Prevotellaceae bacterium
AATATCTGACGATGAAATGCAACCTGCAATTTGAGCTATTGACTATCTACCACTCAAAATTAGCCTGCAAAATGAGCTATACGCCAACTTCTTCAGAAAAATGAATCACTTAATACAATTCTCTTCCAAGAAGTCTTCATACTGATCATTATAACCGTTGAAGACATTGATATCCACCTTTCCCCGGATGCCCGACACCTGTCCGTCGGGACACAACTGCCAGATAGCCAGTCGAAGGTCGGGCTTATACTCTCCGTAACGGGCTATCCATACTTTGTAATTCCGCTTGATGTGGGGGACATCCTCCATATATTTGTTCACGAAGTTCTGACTGACATACAACAGCGGTTTTACACCTGCCACTTTCTCCACGGCATTCAGCCACACGCGGATCTCTTTCCACATGGCCTCTACGCCGCCCATCAGTCGGATCTGATAACCGCTGGGCTCTATGTCGAGGACCGGGGGCAGGTCGCCCTTCTCAAAACGGGTGTTCTGCAGGAACCAGCGCGCTTGTTCGCTGCCGCTGCTCTTGGTGGAATAGAAATGATAGGCCCCGCAACGGATACCCACCTTCTTGGCATTGGCATAGTCGGAGCGGTAGTAGTTGTTCTTGATCGTCTTACCCTCGGTCGACTTGATATAACAGAAAGATACCGGATAGTCTACCACGCCACGGATCTTCTTGTTGCTGATGGTTCCTAAGTGGGAGATTCTTACCTTCTGCCAGTTGATGGGGTATTTCTTCTTGCCGATATCATGCTGATAACGGGAGATATCGATGCCATAGATACGATCGGCCTTATAGACCATCCGCTCACCCTGATAGACGTCGGCCTTCCACTCTCCGGCACGCAGTCGGCCCAAGGAGTCGATGGCAAAACCGAATCCCTCACGCTTGTCATCTTTCCAGAATCCATCGTAGAAATTCCCGTTGTCATCATAGTAGATGCCGTGTCCTTCACGCTTTCCACCGGCCATCTCTCCGTCATACACCTGATGACTCACCTGGAAGGGCGCTGTACGTATGGCGTCCCTGACGAAGTCGGTCGTCATGATATTGTGATAGATAGCATGGGCACCTTCTGACTTATGCCGGTCAACGGTCTTGATGGTATAGTAGTCTTGTGGGACTTCATTCTCCAGGATCCTGCAGGCCGTTCGACGGATATTCCCCAGTCTGTCCCTCTCTATCAGGGTATAGCGCTGCATGATGCGCAACTCTGCCTTCTGCTGGGGGGTGATGCTCTTCAGAATACTCAGTGTGAGTTCTCGTTGCTGTCGGGTCTCAACGATCTTGCTGGCGATCGTGGCAATGGAGTTATACCCTACATCTGTGACGTTATTCACATCCAGGTAGTAGTTGACGTTGCGTTCCACCTTCTTCAGGTGCTTCAGCGATGCCTCCAACATCCCGATATTCCTTTTTATCAGGGTATCTATATGCTGGTTGTATAATGCCAGTGAGTCGTCCATCTGATAGTCGGGGTTGGCCACGATGAGTCGACCGCTGTTGATCGGTAGAAAGAGGTATTTGTTGATCCACACACCTTTAAGGGTGGTGTGCACCCATCTTACCGAGTCAATACTGGCGGTAACGGTTGTCTGCACGTCGCCCAATCCTAATTCATTGATATACAGTCGTGGTTTGCCGTCGATGTTCAGGGTGTAACAGCGGTCGTATTCCACTTCCGCCAGACACTTTTGCTGCTGCTTCTCACTCAGGGGCAAGAAGGGCATGATGAAAAAGACGAGCAACAAGAGAAGGATGGTTGCTGTAATCCCGATAACAATATAGCGTTGTCTGTATGACCTGTTTTTTCTCATCGTTACTATGAAAGAATAATCATCGGCAAAATTAACACATTTTCTGTAAATATGGTATTTAAAAACATAAAATATATAAGGATGATTGCTTTTTTGTTTATACCTTTGCAGCCGGAAAATAAAGTCTGTCAATAGATGGGCACTTTGCTATCTCCATCTATGGCATGATATTTGTTGAAAAGTTGGTAAAATGTATTTATGGATATTATAAAAGATCAATCGTTTGGTGGCGAGCGCCCCTTGTTCGCCATCCATGACACTCGCTTGGAGGGTGTCACCATCACTGAGGGTGAATCAGGAATCAAGTGTTGCAAGAATATTGAGGCCGATAACTGCCGCTTTATCGGGAAATACCCCTTGTGGCATGTAGATAAGTCGTTGATAACCAACTGTTACTTCGAGGTGGGCAGTCGTTCTGCCATCTGGTATAGCAATGATATGGTGATGAAGGATACCGTCATCGATGCTCCGAAACTGTTCCGTGAGATGAACAATGTAACGGTGGAGAACGTGCAGTTTAAGGATGCCGATGAGACATTCTGGCGCATCAAGAACCTGAAAATCAGAAACGTGACCCTTCATGAGGGTACTTATCCGTTTATGTTCTGCGAAAACGTAGATGTCGACGGATTGGTGAGCGACTCGAAATATGTCTTCCAATATTGTAAGGATGTGGTGGTGCGCAATGCGAAGATTACCACCAAGGACTCTTTCTGGGAGTGCGAGAATATCACCATCTATGATTCCGAGCTCAATAGTGAGTATCTTGCTTGGCACTCTAAGAACGTACGACTGGTGCGCTGCCATATCACCGGTGAGCAGCCCCTGTGCTATGTCGAGCAACTGGTTTTAGAGGATTGCACTTTCGGTGAGGACTGCGACCGTATCTTTGAGGATTCCGATGTACAGGCAGAGATCATCGGCAGTATTACCAATATCAAGAACCCACGTACGGGTAAGATCGTGGCCGACCATATCGGTAGTGTAACCATCGATGAGAATATCCTGCAGCCAGCCGACTGTCAGATTGTCGAAAGGAAATAATGATTTCCTTCTTTATGAAGACGTTAAGGACTTTAAGGTCTTTAAGGTCTTTAAGGACTTTAAAGTCGTTAAGAAGTTGAGCAAAAGCGACTGTCTTGCTGATGAGCGTCAGCGAATAAACTTGATAATAATGATTAATTAATAAGGTGCAGTTATGACATACAATTTTGATGAGATAGTACCCCGCCGAGGAACGAACAGTGTGAAATGGGATGAGGCTAAAGAGGAGAATATCATCCCACTGTGGGTGGCTGATATGGATTTCCGTGTGTACCCTGAGATTATCAAGGCCTTGCATCAGCGTGTGGATCATGGGGTGTTTGGATATACCCATGTGCCGGAGAGCTATTACCAGTCGGTGATCAACTGGTTTGATCGGCAGCATCACTGGAAGGGCATCCAACCGTCACAGATTATCTATACCTCGGGCATCGTGCCGGCCATCAGCGCCATCGTTGATGGATTGACGCTGCCAGGAGATAAGGTGCTGATTATGACACCGGTATACAACTGTTTCTTCTCTTGCGTACGCAATCAGGGATGTGTCGTCGAGGAAAGTGCACTGAAGTATGAGAACCAGACATATACCGTCGATTGGGAGGATTTCGAGGCGAAGTGTGCCGATCCCCGTGTACGACTCTTCCTGCTCTGCAACCCTCATAACCCCGCCGGCAGGGTGTGGACGCGTGAGGAACTCCAGAGAATGGGAGAGATCTGCCGGAAACATCATGTCTTCGTTATCGCTGACGAGATCCACTGCGAGGTGGTGATGCCGGGGTATGAGTATACTCCGTTTGCCGCCATCGATGATTTCTTCGACTTCTCCGCGGTATGTGTGTCACCGACAAAGGGCTTCAATATCGCCGGTTTGCAGATCTCTAATATCATCGTGAAAGATGATGAAAAACGGGAGAGGATCGACCGGGCCATCAATATCCATGAGAATTGCGATGTGAATCCCTTCGGTGTGATCGCCCTTCAAGAGGCTTATACCGATGGCGGAAAAGAGTGGCTCGACCAGATGAATGCGTATGTCTTCACCAACTACCAGTTCTTGAAGTCTTTCATGCAAGAACAACTGCCGGACTACCCCGTGGTAAAACTCGAAGGCACCTACCTGGCGTGGGT
>CADBSW010000138.1 GCA_902797505.1 uncultured Prevotellaceae bacterium
AAGTACTTTTGCAGTAGTTTGAAAAACAAGATGATAATCGTATAATATAAATAGGTATATGGCAAAGAAAGAAATAGAAGAGGGTAGTCCCATGAGCGAGAAGCTGAAGGCTTTGCAGGCTGCCATGTCGAAGATCGAGAAGGATTTCGGCAAGGGTTCTATCATGAAGCTTGGTGATGACCATATTGAGAATGTAGAGGTGATCTCCACCGGTAGTATCGGACTGAATGCAGCCCTTGGTGTGGGTGGATATCCCCGTGGTAGGATTATTGAGATCTATGGTCCGGAGAGTTCTGGAAAGACAACCTTAGCCATCCATGCGATTGCTGAGGCGCAGAAGAACGGTGGTATCGCTGCGTTTATCGATGCGGAGCATGCTTTCGACCGTTTCTATGCGGAGAAACTGGGTGTGGATGTAGATAACCTCTGGATCTCACAACCTGATAACGGTGAGCAGGCCTTGCAGATAGCTGACCAGCTGATCTCCTCATCAGCTATCGATATCCTTGTGGTTGACTCAGTGGCAGCACTGACGCCAAAGGCAGAGATAGAAGGTGATATGGGTGAGAATAAGGTAGGCTTGCAGGCCCGACTGATGTCGCAGGCACTCCGTAAGTTGACCGCCACGATCAGTAAGACAAACACCACCTGTATCTTTATCAACCAGTTGCGCGAGAAGATCGGTGTGATGTTCGGCAATCCTGAGACGACAACCGGTGGTAACGCCCTGAAATTCTACTCATCCGTACGTCTGGACATCCGCAGTGGCACAGCCATCAAGGACGGTGATGATGTGATTGGTCGTCAGGTACGCGTCAAGGTGGTGAAGAATAAGGTCGCTCCTCCTTTCCGTAAGTGTGAGTTTGAAATCTTATTCGGCGAGGGAATCTCTAAGATTGGTGAGATCGTCGACCTGGGTGTAGAGTACGGTATTATCAAGAAGAGTGGTTCTTGGTTCTCTTATGGTGAGAGTCGTCTGGCTCAAGGACGTGAGGGTGTCAAGGCGCTGTTGCGTGATAACCCCGAGCTCGCAGAGGAGTTGGAGGCAAAGATCATGGATGCGATCAAAGAGAAAAACGCATAAAAGTCATTAAAACAGATGAAGGTGCCCATGAGGCACCTTCATTGTTTTTATAGGGGATAGTCCACCGTGGATTATTGACAGATCTCGTGGATACGCTGATAAACCTCTGCCTGCTCTTGCGGCGTCTCACAATAGGTCACCACAATCATTTTCATGCCAGGCTTCCACAGTTGCTTTACTTTCTCTTCTACTACATCGATGTTTCCTACAATACGGGTATTCAGCACCACTCCCGTATTAGCGAAAGCATCGGCGTAACCGTCGGTGGGGTTGGCACCTGGGTCGGTAGCAAACGAGAAAGCGCCATCTGCCATGCGGATATTCTCAATCTTCGTAATCAGTTCTTTCTTATCCGACCAGTTACCGCAGGAGTGGAATACCGTTCCTCCGAAACAGTTGCCGGTAGCCACCATGGCAGGAACGGCAAACTCTTTGTATAAGTCGGCCGACATCATGGTGATAGTATCATCACTCATGCCGATACCATCGAACTTCCTACACGATGCGAATCCGTGACCGGGCTTGGCTAAGGCATCACCGATCATATTTTTCTGTTTGAGGGTAAAGCCTGTCAACAGGAGAGAGGTGAGGTGCATCGCCTTTTTCATCAGTTCGGGATTCAGGTAGAAATCCATATAGAACTGGTTGGAATCGATGATATTACTCAGTGTGTTAAGAGGTGACTGTACATCGCAATATGACATCGGTATCCTTCCCTTTGTCTGGTCAAGGAAATACTCCGTCATCTCCAACGTATATTTGCCGATATGGGTATCGGCCACCGGACGTACAGGAGCCTTCAGCAATTCCTCGGTTGACTGGAACTTACCATCTACTGCCGGTGCTTGTCCGGGTTCCCAGATATAGTCGAAGCCATAGGCAGCGGCCACCGTTCCCAGTCCATGCCATGGCTCGAGGAAGTTCGGCACGTCGGCTTGAAAACGCATACTCTCTTTCAGTGCCCCCAACTGCCATGCCAGTGATTTCTCCTTGCTGTTACTGTCGGCAGCGAACACTTCCTTTACGCGCATCCTCCGATAGACGAGGACGCCAGAGTTTCCCTTCCAGAACTTATCGCATCGCTCCAACAGAGATGCCTCGTAGTCGGCATACTCGTCGATATCGAAATGCTGCGGTTGTATCGGGTGAACGACAGTAGCCTGTGAGTCAGCGGCATTAACGTTGAAGACATCTTTCATGAGGGTGCGGATTACAGATTGGCTAATTCTATCACCTTATCCACAGCGGCATTGATACCGTCGGCAT
>CADBSW010000139.1 GCA_902797505.1 uncultured Prevotellaceae bacterium
GAAGGTAGAGAACACGCTGTGGATGATATCCATCACACGCTCAAACTCCTGCTTAATCTGATCCGGGCGACAGAAGATATGTGCATCGTCCTGAGTGAAAGAACGCACACGTGTCAGTCCGTGGAGCTCACCACTCTTCTCATAACGATAAACAGTTCCGAACTCAGCGATACGCAACGGAAGATCCTTATATGAACGTGGCTTGTTAGCGAAGATCTCACAGTGGTGAGGACAGTTCATCGGCTTGAGCATATACTCCTCATCCTCCTCTGGTGTATGGATTGGCTGGAAGGAATCCTTGCCATAATGAGCATAGTGACCAGATGTTACATATAGGTTCTTACTACCGATATGCGGAGTGATAACCTCTTGATACCCATAGTTTTTCTGTATTTTACGAAGCATTTCCTGCAGGCGCAGACGAAGATCTGTTCCCTTGGGCAACCAGATAGGCAAACCCTTACCTACCCTGTCAGAGAACATAAAGAGCTCCATCTCCTTACCGATCTTACGATGGTCGCGCTTCTTGGCCTCCTCGAGCATCACCAGATACTCATCAAGCATCTTCTGCTTGGGGAAGGTGATACCGTAGATACGGGTGAGCTGCTCACGCTTGGCATCACCACGCCAGAAAGCACCGGCAACGCTTGTTATCTTGATGGCTTTGATAAGACCTGTGGATAAGAGATGCGGACCACGGCAGAGATCGGTGAAAGCACCCTGTGTGTAAGTGGTGATCGTACCATCCTCCAGATCCTGATCGATATGCTCACACTTATACTCCTGACCATCGGCCTTGAATTCTTTCAAAGCATCGGCCTTGGAGATATCCTTGCGAACCACCGCCTCGTTCTTTTTTGCCAACTCCTTCATCTTCGCCTCAATCTTCGGGAAGTCATTCTCTGAGATGGCTACGCCCTCTGGCGGCATCACATCGTAATAGAATCCATTCTCCACGGCAGGACCGAAACCGAACTGTATGCCAGGGTACAACTCCTGGAGGGCTTCTGCCAGCAAGTGGGCTGATGTGTGCCAGAAGGTATGCTTTCCTTCTTCATCCTCAAACTTATAGAGCGCGATAGTACTGTCCTCCATAATAGGACGGTTCAACTCTACTGTCTCTCCGTTTACTCCACAACTTACAACGTTGCGTGCCAAAGCAGGTGAGATACTTTCGGCAATTTGATAACCAGTGACGCCCTGTTCGTACTCACGGACAGATCCGTCTGGGAAAGTGATTTTGATCATATTTACAATATATGTTTTGAATTGATTGTGCAAAGGTACTAATAAATGCATGAAAAGCAAAATAAAAACCTTTTATTTTCTTTCCAATCTCATATTACTTTCCACGATACCTCTTGATGATGCCATAAGCCTCGTAAAGTCCTAACTCCCCGGCCTTACTGAGATCCTCGATACCCTCATCCTTATTACCGGCATGGATACGCGCCAGTCCTCTGTTATAATAAGCCTCAGCGATATTGGGGTCCAACTCCAGGGCTTTTGAATAATCATCAATAGCCTTCACATAATCTTTTTGCTGGGAATAGACGTTTCCACGATCATAATAGATATAAGGATTGCGCGGGTTCAATGCCAGCGCCGCATCAAAGTCGGCCAACGTGCGGACAGCCTTCAGTCGGGTGTCCATACCTTGTGAGGCACTGAACTCATTCATCATCGACTGACAGGCAGCTCTCTGCCAGTAAGCCAACGATGAGAGACTGTCTATCTGCAGGTAGGCTGTCAGATCGTTGATTGCATCATCAAAATTCTGTGTAACGGTATATGCCACGGCCCGCTGGAGTAAAAGATGCTTGTCTTTGTTTAGATCCTTAGACCCTTGGATGTCAACAGACAACTGGTCTACGATCTTGAAATACATCTGTGTCTCCTCCATGCTGAGGGTCTTGGGATTACAGGTGATATTAATACGCTGCTTCTGACCCAGCTTACTGTTGAATGCCTCCACCTGTTCATCGAAAGCCACATACGACTTCACGCCATTGCTATACTGACGATATGAAAGGATAAACATCGGCATCTGCTCGTCATCCACCTTCCTGTTCTGTACCTTACCACGATAAGCACTGGCATACTCGTGATCTACGGTCTGCTCATCCTCCTCTACCAACTGACTGTATTTCTCCAGATTGATATCACTCTTTTTTCGAACCTCTTTCTGTTTGTTTTTGCTCCAGCGAGGCTGAATACCCAGATGTTTATCCATCTGTGCCTTGAGGATTCGGAACTCATCCATCTCAGCCTTGGCTGTCATGCCCAAGCGCCGATAACAACGGGCACGATACTGAAGACCGGTCCAGAAGTTCGGAAACTCTTCAATCACCGTGGAATAGTCGCGGATAGCCCCATGCAGATCGCCTGTACGGTCGAGCAACAAGGCACGGTTGAAGATAGCCATCACATTATTCGGCTCCATCTTGATGATAAAGTCAAAGTCACTGATAGCTCGGTTGTCGTCACCCACCTGCACACGCAGCTGACCACGGTTATAGTGGGCTAAGAAATTATTGGGATCCAGTTCGAGTGCTTTGTCATAGTCAGCCAACGACCCTCTCAGGTTATTGATGTTATACCGTGTCATGGCCCTGTTGACATAATAGCTCACCACGGTAGGTTTCAGATGGATCGCCTTACTAAGCTGTTGGTCGGCATCTTTCCATTTCCTTTCGTTCATGCTCATCATCGCACGAACGGCCCATGCCTCACCATCATAAGGATCGATCTCAAGCGCCTGGTCCAAGTACTTTGCACCTCTCACCGTGTCTTTCTCCAGCAGACACACCTCACACTTCAACTGGTAGATCTTGGCATTGGTCTTCCACCGGTTCATCATCGAGTCCAACTCTATGTTGGCCTTCTCGTAATCCTTATCTTGTATACGGCAAAGTGCTCTGTTAAACCACAGTCCTTGGTTGGTGGGGTCATAGATAATGGCACAGTCATAGTCGGCGCTGGCCTCCTTGAATTTCTTCTGACGGATACGACAGATGCCCCGCAGGTCATACATGGAAGAGATATAGGGGTTTAGTGCGATTGCCTCATTACAATCACTCTCCGCTCCCACATAGTCGTCAAGGTTATACTTGGCGATGGCCCGGAAATACCAAGGCTCATAGAGATAGGGCTTGGCACTGATCACCTGATTGAAATACTGCATAGACAACACATAATCCTCATAATAGAGCGCACTTCTTCCAGCCGTCAGCACACGGTCGATATTATACTGTGCCGAAAGGGTCTGGACGACGAACAGTCCTATGATAAGGAGACGGTGTCTCATGCTCTTCTCACGGGTTTTGTACGGTAGTTACAGTGATATTTGCCATTGGTCATGGCCTTCAGCTTATTCTTGATCAACTGTCGGCGCAACGGACTGATCCTGTCGATGAACATATGGGCATCGAGATGATCGAACTCATGCTGCATGACGCGTGCGAGGTATCCCTCCACCCACTCGTCATACTGCTGGAAGTTCTCATCCTGATAAGTGACGTGAATACGCGTGGGGCGCACCACCTTCTCATGGATACCCGGCAGGGAGAGACAACCCTCTTCCGAAGAGTCGGTGTTCGTATCATCCAACTCCACGATATGCGGATTGATAAACGCCTTGCGGAATCCCTTATACTCGGGGAGATCCTCTGACAACACATCCAGATCGATCACCACCACGCGGATATCTTTACCTATCTGTGGTGCTGCCAGTCCGATGCCCTCTGAGGCATCCAAGGTCTCAAACATATTGGTTATCAACTCCTTCAGTTCCGGATAATCGGGTGTAATGTCTTGTGCCACCTTACGCAATACAGGCTGGCCGTAAATATAAATGGGTAATATCACTGTAAACGAAATAATAAATAGGTTAATAATAGAGACTACCTCCTGGAATCCATATAACTCTGCAGGATGATAGTTGCGCTGATCTCATCGACGAGTGCCTTGTTTTGTCTTGATTTCTTCTTCAGTCCTCCATCGATCATAGCCTGATGGGCGATGACCGACGTAAAACGTTCATCCACATATTCTATAGGTATTCCCGTATGCAGGTTGTTCCAGCGGTTATAAAACTGCTGCACTCGCGCCATGTTCTCACTCGCCTGGCCGTTCATCTGCATCGGTTTCCCGATGACGATACGCTCTACCGGCTCTTTCTTGATATAATCGAGCAAAAACGGCAATAGTTCGGATGTAGAAACAGTCGCCAACCCGTTTGCGATGATCTTCAACGGGTCGGTGACTGCTATTCCTGTACGTTTCTTACCGTAGTCTATCGAAAGTATTCTTGCCACTGATGATTACTGCTGGTTATAGAGCAGCCATGCATCAGGATAAGTAGCGCGCAAGTCATTACGGCTACGAACGGCACTTGCCTTATCGCTGAAAGTAGATGCTACCACGCGATACATATTTCTGCTGGCATTGTATGCGATCTGTGCAGCATAGCCCTGGTTACGCAAGGTCTGTGTCAGACCCTCTGCATTAGCCTTAACAGAGAAAGAACCTACCACAACACTGAAGTTTCTCAGACCGGCACCGTCAACAACGGTAAGACTCTCCTGGCGAACAGGCACATTGTCTACGTTATCCACAACGGTTGTCTCTGTAACAGGTCTTGACACTACAGGGGCTACCACTGTTGTCTCCTCTGGCTGAGTAGTGAGTGTAGACTCCTGAGCCTTAGCCTTCTCGTAAGCCTTCTTGTAGGCGCTCTCGTTAGATTTACAACTTGTGAATGCCATCACTGCAGCTAATCCTGCACATAAAAGAATGTACTTTTTCATAACTTGATTTTTGTTATTTAATAATTATTTTATCCTAACTCACAATTACACTGCGAAATTACACAAAATCAAGGAAACACCATAAAAAAACGTACATAAAGTTTGTTAAATAAGACAAATACATGGTTTTTAACAAAAAATGAACTTCTTTTTGATGGCAGTAAATCAAAAAATCTGTATATTTGCGAACTATTCATAGAATAACAATTAATAAAATGATAGAATTATGAAAACATTAGGTTATTTCACAGCATTCTTAGGCGGTGCGCTTGCAGGTGCCGCATTAGGTCTTTTGATGGCCCCGGAGAAGGGTACAGACACACGCGAGAAGATCACCGACGCTATCGATGACTTCTGCAAGAAGCACAACATCAGTTTGTCACGCAAGGAGATGTGCGACCTGGCTGACGATATCAAAGAGGCAGCAGCAGACATCGCAGAATAAGGAAGAAGGCAATGTTTTCCAACGATAAGAACATAGAGACGATTGGCCAGCTGGTGGAGGTCATCAAGCATTACGTCGGGTTGCAGAACGAATACCTGCGACTGGATGTGATCGAGAAGATCGTGCGGCTCATCACCGCGCTGATCATCGCCGCGGTCACCCTTCTCTTAATCTTAATCATCTGCATATACCTGTCGTTTGCCCTCGCCTACGCCATCGGCCCCCATATCGGGCATGGCTGGGCTTTCCTGATAGTTGCCGGAATCTATTTCATCATCTTCCTGCTTTTCCTGGCTTTCAGAAAGAACTGGGTAGAGAAACCACTGGTGAAATTCCTTGCCAGTCTGTTAATGGAATAAACTTTTTGTGATATGACAGAAGACATGCTGAACATAAATCCCTACACCAACCTCCAGTCGATCCAAGACAGGAAGTTGCAGTTGCGTAAGGAGATCCGCAAGGATAATGAACAGATCAACAAGTTGAGCAAGCAGCTTTTCGCGAAGCCTACTCAGCTGATGAACAAGCGCGGAAAACTGAGTGTCAACGGACTGATGGCAACAGGTGCCGGCGTGCTCGACAGTGCGATACTGGTCTGGAAGCTATACAGGAAATTCAAGAAAAAAAGGTAATTCGCCGAATACCTTATCAAATGTCTATTACCTGCCCGTCATACGCCAACTGTATATGGGCAGGTAATTGTTTGTTTACCTCCTCATGCAGTCCGATTTCATGACAGCTGTGTATCAGGTAGGTATGCTTACTGCCGATCTTTTCCGAGAAAGCTATCGCATCCTCCACCGTCTGATGAGTGTGATGCTCCCTGTTAAAACGTAAGGCGTTGACCACCAGTGTCTCAACCCCCTCAAGATACGGCAACTCCGTTTCTGCGATGGTCTTCATATCTGTGATATAGGCCAACCTCCCGATACGATAACCGGTGATCGGCAGTTTTCCGTGCATCACCTGAATAGGCATCACCTGCAGTTCGTTCACCTGGATGGGTACATGGTGTGTAAGGGTATGCAGATGGATCTGCGGCACACCGGGATACCTGTTCTCGGCAAAACAATAGGGAACGGTCTGCATCAGTCCTCTGCTGGTGCGCTCATCAGCGTAGATATTGATCTCGCCAAACTGACAGTAAGGGCGCAGGTCGTCGAGTCCTCCCACATGGTCATAGTGGATATGCGTGGCCAACACAGCGTCGATCTTCCGGAACTCCTGCTGCAGGATCTGCTGACGGAAGTCAGGACCCACATCAATCAGGATGCGTGTCTTGTCGGTCTCCACCAGGGCCGAACAGCGCAGACGCTTGTCGTGCGGGTCATTACTCCTGCACACCCTGCACTGACAACCGATAGATGGTACACCCACCGACGTGCCCGTTCCAAGAAAAATCAACTTCATCTTTACCCTAAACTCTAAACCCTAAACTATGGACTATGAACTAAACAACGTTCACCTCCGGATGAATATCCACACCGAATTTCTGTTTGACATCACGGCGGATCTGCTCGCATAGCGCTACGACCTCCTCACCGGTGGCTCCACCACGGTTCACCAGCACCAGGGCTTGCTTGCTATGCACACCGGCACGCCCCAGGCTCTTTCCCTTCCAACCACAACGGTCGATCATCCATCCGGCGGGGATCTTCACATGGTCATCATCCACCACATAGTGGGGCATATCGGGATAATCCGCATGGAGCGCGTCATACTGCACCTTCTCCACGATGGGATTCATAAAGAAACTGCCGGCATTTCCCTCTTTCTTGGGGTCGGGCAACTTCGCGTCACGGATGCGGATGATGCAGTCACGCAACTGCTGTGCAGTGGGATTCTCAATCCCCTCCTTACGCAACTCCTCACGGATATTCCCATAGTCGAGGTTCGGCGTAAACGATTCCTGCAGACGATAGGTCACATGGGTGATCAGAAAACGGTCTTTCCAGTCGTGCTTAAACCGGCTCTGACGATAGTGGTAGTCACACTCCTCATTCGTAAACCAATGGATGAGTCCGGTTTTGATCTCCACAGCCTCCACCTTATATATAATATCTTTTACCTCCGAGCCGTAGGCCCCGATATTCTGCACAGCCGAGGCACCCACCTCACCGGGTATCAGACTGAGGTTCTCAGCCCCATACCACTCGTTTTTCACGCACAGGGCAACGATATCATCCCACGTCTCTCCCGCTCCGCAGCGCAACAGGATACCGCCATCCACGAAATGGCGCTCTACACCCTTGATGCCCACATGCAGCACAGTACCCTCGAAATCCTTAGTCAACAGGAGGTTACTGCCACCGCCCAACAGCAGCAGCGGTCGGTCTTCCTCCGTCAGTGTGGGTACCACACGCTGAATCTCCTCCACCGTATCAAAATCGATAAAACGGCGACACTTCACATCAATGCCGAAGGTATTACGACCAAGCAGACTATAGTCACGGATATCTCTCATCGCTTACTCCACCAGTTTAAACAGTTTCCAATGGTCCCCCACACGTTTGAAAGTCATCTCCATCTCCTGTCCGTTGGATATACCACGTAACATAAAGATCTTCTGATGACTGTTCCCCATCGGTTTACCATAGATGATATTGTAGATCATGCCCGAGGGTAACTCACCGGGAGAGAAGGCGGGCCACTGCTCAGGGGTGATATCACCAACCAACTCCTCAAAGTCATCATCGGGATTCGGTCCGGAGAACGACACCGTCTCATTCAGACTCTCTGCCTGGAAGAGGGAGTCGGTAGCAAATCGCTGGTAGAATCGCAGGAAGGAGGCATCGCCATGAACATCCATCGTCACATTGTTCAGTGAGGTAAGCATCCACTTACCTTCCATGCGGTCAAAGTTATACTGCTTCACCTCCCCGTCGGTAAGGTTGATCTTCTCCAGCACCACATGACTCACGCTGGTGTCCTTAGGGAGGTTCAACTGTTTGCGGTTATCGAAGATGAGGGTGTAATACCCTTGTGTCATGAAGAAATGATCAATTGCCCACTCCTTCCGCTGTATCTTCTTAACCGTCTCTCCCGTCTTCACCGTCAAAGGAAAGAGGATACGGGCTAACTGCTGCTTTCTGTTGCCAGCGAAGTTGAAGATAAAATCATCAAACAACTCATCGGCAGCCTTGGGGATAGGCTGCTCTTCGATCAGCTCCTCCATGGTATCCGTCGCTGTGGTATCCACAATTGAATCTGTCAGCGGTGACTGCTGCTCCGCTGGTTTCTTGTCAGAACAGGCTGCCACCACCAAGGTCAGGCAAACAGCAATGAAAGCTGCGTAAAGAAGTTTTCTCATTTCTTTCTCTATAGTATGTCAAGAAGGTATCATTGTTCGCTTATACCTAAACACCCTGCAAAGGTAATGCAAAAAATTGAATAAGAAAAAAAAGAATGAATTCTTTTTGTACTACTATCAAAAATTACTACCTTTGTGCCCAAATTAGATGAATAGCATCATGATACTTGACAGAATAGAAGAACTTCTCAAAGAAGTAAAAGAATTGAAAGCCTCCAACGCAGAAGAGATTGAGGCACTCCGACTGAAATACCTCAGTAAGAAAGGTGAGATCAATGCCTTGATGGCAGAGTTCCGCAATGTGGCTGCCGACCAGAAGAAAGTGGTGGGCATTAAGATCAACGAACTGAAGCAGACAACATTAGATAAGATCAATGCGCTGCGTGAGCAGACAGAGCAGAGCGATGCTGGGCATACCGACATCGACCTGACACGTACGGCCTACCCCATCCAACTGGGTACACGCCATCCGCTGACCATCGTCAAGAACGAGATAATCGATATCTTTACCCGCATGGGCTTTGTGCTGGCCGACGGTCCGGAGGTAGAGGATGACCTGCATGTATTTACGAAGATGAACTTCGCCGCCGATCACCCCGCCCGCGACATGCAAGACACGTTCTTCGTGGAGCAGAGCGCCAACGATGTCACAAAGAATATCCTGCTGCGCTCACATACCAGTTCGGTGCAGGCACGTGTCATGGAGAAGCAGCAGCCCCCCATCCGCATCATCTGCCCCGGACGTGTATACCGCAACGAGGCCATCACAGCGCGTGCACACTGTTTCTTCCACCAGATAGAAGGACTGTATATCGACAAGAACGTGAGTTTCACCGACCTCAAGCAGGTGCTGCTCTCATTCGCTCGTGAGCTGTTCGGACCGGATACGAAGATCCGTCTGCGCCCCAGCTACTTCCCCTTCACAGAGCCCAGTGCCGAGATGGATATCTCTTGCCATATCTGCGGCGGTGTAGGCTGTGGTTTCTGCAAGCACACCGGATGGGTGGAGATCCTCGGTTGCGGCATGGTAGACCCCAACGTGCTGGAGCTCTGCGGCATCGACAGTAAGGTATACAGCGGTTATGCCTTCGGCTTGGGTGTGGAGCGTATCACCAACCTGAAATACCAGGTGAGCGACCTCCGCATGTTCTCCGAGAACGATGTGCGCTTCCTCAAAGAGTTTGAAGCTGCAAACTAATCCTCCTCAGAAGGATTTCAACGATATCATGAGGGCAGGCCACTTCTTTGGCATGCCCTTTTTATTTATAGATATCACCATTTTGTACTTTGTCTTCAAAATCAATGTTACCAGATAGAAATCATGATAGGAATGAATAGAGAAGAAAAGAAATCATTGCTACTGATAATAGCATCTATTATTGCAATGATTATAACCATCTTACTCAAACGCGGGACAGCTGCAGTCTGTGCTTTAAGCATTTCTTTATGCTTATTTCTATGGTCCTTTCGTCCATCTTTTCCAAGGAAGAAAGCAACAGATACAAAAATATCAGATAACCGAGTAGCACTGGCTGCTGTTTATTTCTTCATCACAGTATTCTTCGTAGGATTTGTGGCAGGTCTTATTTATGAATATGTTGAAAATGGTTTTTCAGGAGATCTTCTATTTGGATTATTATACATTGCATTTATCGTGCAGGCGATTGTCTTCTCTATTTTTTCTTCTCGAAGTTGGTTCTCACGCAGGATAACTTGGCTCACGGGTAATGCAAAACTGCCTATTGAGAAAAGCGGGAAAAGAAAAGATAAGCAATACATCGCTGTAAATCCACAGACAGAAACCGTTTATATATATAAGCCATCTGAAAAGCGCTTCTATTTTCACAGGAGGATGTATATGAATCCCATACGTTACAAGAAAGAGTATGAAGAACGGAAATACCAATACATCGTTCGTTTGCAGCGGGCAGACATCCCTTCTGAGGCAGGCCTGTCAGAATGTGAAGATCCTTTCAGCTATTTGATATCTATCCGTGTGAACAAACGTGACGCCACCAAAAAGAATATGTGTCAGTTGAACGACATCATCACAGAATTGGCAAAGGATGACTTCGATCAACACTTATTCATCCGATTCTGTCAAAACGAATTCACCATGTATCTGGAGACCTATAGGTATCGTATTCTCCGAATGATTGACGTTCCCCGTGAAGGGGATGTGGAGACCTATTCCAGAGAACTAACTACTCTTCCTCCGGCTATAGAAAAAGACCTCGACATTATCAATCAACACAAACTGCTTGATAAATTGGCACCCGAAGACCTGATCGAGCAATCCTATTTCGAGCAGTTATGGGAACAATATCATCACCTTGCTTCGTGAAACTTTTAAAGAAAAGAACATAAAACATCATCGCAGGCTTTCTCTCCTCATCGCAGACTTGACCCGGGATCTCCTACGGAAGAATCTAAAACACAGAGCAACCGAGACACAGAGATTAATAAATTTAAAAAAATCCCTCTATTACCCTGTATTTCTGTGTTTATTTAGAGAAATAAAAACGGAGCAGATCGCGGACTTTCTCTCCTCATCGCAGGCCTTCATCCCTCATCGCGGCTTGACCCTCATTCCGGCCACCGAGCCGGAATCTCCTGCGTGTTTTTCGGAGCAGATCGCGGGTCAAGCCCGCGATGAGGTCAAATTCTTCACTCTTCACTCTTAACTCTTCACTTAATACCCTAAGCCCTTCACAGGAACAATACCGCTCCAGACACTGCTGGATAAACCGGGCGTTCTCCATCACCTGCTCCTCATTACCGTCATAGCCGTTGATGAGCACCAGCAGATGAGTGGTCTCCAACGTGATCTTCGTGCGCTCATGGTCACTGGTGGGCGTGCCTACCCCACCCTCTGCGTCACGGTACACGGGCAGTCCCTCGATATTAATCATCCCCCGTCCGATACCCTCATAGGGTTCATCATGACGCCCGATGCCCAACGTCAGTGTGTCACCCACAAACTTATCCGCATCAAAGCCCCCGATGCTATAACCATAACGCATGCTCGCCAAGTTGATCAGATCCACCAAGGTGTCTATCTGATACAGCGCCTTCCCCTGCAACACCCTACGTATCAGGGCCTCGGCAGCCGGACGATGCGCGAGGGATCCTTCCCACAACGGCGATACACCGCACGTGTCTCACGAATAGGGTCCCACTCCTTGATCATATCCACCGACAATGTCTTCCGGTATTCCTCACACAGGGCGTCGATCTCCTGCCACAGCGCCTCACTATACGCACTGTTCTTTACCCACGCCTCCACAGCGGCCCCCACAAACTGAGGGCACACCTGTTCTATCTCATTTGATACGATGATCTTCATTCAAGATTCCTAATTATTTGATCAATATACTGTTCAGATACATTGGGAATGTCTTTCTTATCATAAATAGTCAGCAGGTTCACGCAAGTATCAGTGGTCTGAACAATGATATTCATCGTGATAACCCTAAGGCCACCCCTTTTACCTTTTCCCTTGCTCTGAACTCCAAGCCTAATTTTTCGTTTTCCACCTCCAAGCGAAACCCCCAACTGGGGATTTTTCCTTAACTCATACTGTAATGCATTGATATCATCAGCAAGCGAACGATAACGTTTGGCTAAGCGTTTGGCTTGACGTAGAAACTCCTCTGTGTAGTTAAATAACACCATGATTACTAATCCTCCGCTCTGAGTTCCTCTACCAGGCCATCAAGAGATTCGAGATCTTTTCCAGCAAACTTGCCCTCTTGAGCCTCACGGTATCCCTTAATAATAGTATCAGAAACAAAAGCCTTCTCTGCTTCTATTTCTTCATAGGACACATCCATCCGAGCAATAGTAACGCCCTTTATCGCACCAAGTATTTTTTTCAAACTTGGCACAAGGCTTGCATCCTCAATATTTAATACTATCTGCGTCATAACTCATAAAATTGGATATCTGCCACAAAGATAAACATAATTCCTTGAATAAGCAAGAGATAAACAAACAAACATTACCAACTGTCCGTACGGAAGGGGAACAGGGGCAGACCGGCGGCATTCTTCAGGTTGCCCACCTGGAAATTCCTGAAACAGTAACGCACAGCGACGGGGTGCTTCACCTCTTTCGACTGCAGCAGGATCGACTCATCCCGCTGACCGTCTGCCGTACGCACGAAATACTTGCCGGTGGCGGGATGGAACACACGGTCCTCACCAGCCACCTCGAAGCCTTCGATGTCCTCTACCCTACTGACACCCCCGAAGAGGTCGTTCAGATGCACGAACACGCTGTCACCCTCAATCTTCATATCCTTGAACGAAGGACTCACGGCTCCCACCGACCACATGCCATACGTCTTGTTCAGCGCCAGGTAAGCCAACCGCTGTCCCACCTGCCGTTTCTGACAGGGGTGTATCTGCTTCTTCTCATAAGGATAGGCCAGGTCGTTGGTAGATACCAATCCACTGTTGGGAATGATCTTCGAGGCCCTGTACTGCTGCTCACGCAAGCGCGCACCCCAGTCGGCCTCCTCGTTATCATACCAGTAAGGGGCGATCTCCACGAAGTAGAAAGGGATCTCTCCCAGAGCAAACTGCGTGCGCCACTGGTCCACCAACAGCTTCATGCGCTCACTATATTGGTTGCCGGGGTCTCCCACATTCGAACAACCCTGATAATAAAGGATGCCCTTCACCGTATAGTTGAGGATGGGATGGAAAGTGCCGTTACCCCACAGCATCGCCCGGTGATAGTCCCACTGCGGCTTGAAGTTCACGATACCCATCGAGTCGGTCGGCTCCTGGGTGTATTTCTCCAGATTCTCCTTGGTCAACCAACTCTCCACGCGCGAACCGCCCTTGTTGGCCATGATGAGTCCTACAGGGACGTCGAGGGCACGGTTCACCACCTGTGCGAAGAAATACCCCGTGGCAGAGGCATCGCCCACGGTCTCGGACCCCACCTCTTTCCATTCGCATTGGGCATCCTCCTGCGGTGTCATGCGCATGATACTCGGAATCTTCACATAGTGGATGCCACGATACTGACGGGCATTGATCACCTCATCGTTATACCCTTCCACCGGACAGTGACCGAAGCCCTTCACAGGCATCTCCATATTACTCTGTCCGCCACACACCCACACCTCTCCCGAGAGGATGTTCTTCAGCGTTACCTGGTCACCGTCGTCGAAGGTGATCGATAGCGGGGTATAACCGGCCTTCGGTGTCTTCACCTTCACCAACCAACGACCATCACGGTCGGCCTTCACCGTATAGACGTCATCACTCCAGGAGACGGAGACCTTCACCGTCTTACCGGCTTTCGCCCAGCCCCACAGTCGGGCCTCACTCTGCTGTTGCAGCACCATGTTGTCACTGAGGATATGTGGCAGTCTCACCTTCGCCTGCGCCCCCACCATCGTCAGCGTGAGGACCGCCAGCATTGCAAATCGTCTGAGCATCATCTTATTTCCCTTTTTGAGTTTTTTCATTTGTTTCAGACTGCAATATTACAAAAAAATCATGAGAACGAAAAAAATTATGCCATTATTTTAGTGAAGAGTGAAGAGTGTAGAGTGAAGAGTGGAGAGTGTATAGTGTAGAGTGGAGAGTGTAGAGTGGAGAGTGTAGAGTGAAGAGTGTAGAGTGTAGAGTGTAGAGTGTAGAGTGTAGAGTGTAGAGTGAAGAGTGGAGAGTGTAGAGTGGAGAGTGTAGAGTGGAGAGTGGAGAGTGGAGAGTGTAGAGTGGAGAGTGTAGAGTGTAGAGTGTAGAGTGCAGAGTGTAGAGTGCAGAGTTCATAGTTCATAGTTACGGCTCGCTCTCTGTTTTTGCCTCATCGCGGGCTTGCCCCGCGATCTCCTGCGGATAACACGCAAGAGATTCCGGCTCGGTGACCGGAATGAGGGGTGCACCCTCTCCCCTCCTTCGGAGGGGTCGGGGGAGGCTTAGCAATCATGCCGCCCCTATGATGGGGCGAGCATA
>CADBSW010000140.1 GCA_902797505.1 uncultured Prevotellaceae bacterium
AGATGTAGTCATCATTATTATTAGTAATAATTCTAATTTCATTGTCTTGAACGGTAATCTTTTCCATAGTAAAGTGTTTTTGTTAATGTTGCAAAGATAAACAATTATTCTATATGTCTATCTACTTGGATTGCCTTTCTATTTTCGTTGCTAAGAATATTTTTTGTTTTATGACATTCGTGCGTTTATAAACAAAAAATATCCGAGACGAAGTGCCTCGGATATTTCTTTTATGGATAGAAAGATTTATTTCACGATCTTCTTTCCCTTATAGATATAGATGCCGTGGGGTAGGGTGTTGAGATCATAATGATCGCGGACTACCCGGCCGTCGATGGTGTAGATCTTATTATTAAGATAAGGTGTGGCACTCTTGATCTCATTGATACCGGTGACAGTCTCGGTTACATCGTTTACCGTGTATTTACCATCCGTTTGTGTAGTAGAGATCTCAAAATACTTATCTGTTGTGACATTGTTGATATCTACGGTTTGTGGAGAACCGCTATTGGTACTAAATACAAAGTTTACGAGATCATCATCACTATTTAGGGTGAAAGATTTGTAGTACCATGTCTTGTCGTTGACTGTCTTTGTGGCTGTCACGCGGTCGCCTGGCCAATTGCTGTTAGTCGGTGCATGACTACCGTCGCCGCCCCATGTCCAGAAATTGACATTGCTCCAGTTTACCTTGCTTACATCCACATGTACGGTAATGGTCTTCGCCTCTAAGAATGTATATTCACGTGTGATTACACCAGATACCGAACCGTTCTTCAGTATTCCGACCTTTAGTGTACAAGTCTCATTAATAGTGATAGTTGAGCCACTGTTCACCTTTGAGCTGCTGGCTGTCGGGTTGCTGCCATCGAGGGTGTAAACCAGTTGTGCTCCACTGGTTGCAGATACAGCTGTAAGTTTCACGCTTAACGGATTGCTGAATGTTCCTGACGCTTTATCTACCCATGCTGTCTCGAGAGAGTTATTCAGATAGTAGGCATAATGATATCCCTCAAGTATTTTAGTCCAATCCGCGCTGGATGGAGTATAACCTGACAGGTCACTACCAACTGTTACGATCAGTCGATTCTTATCATTTACTTTGATGAGATTGGCGTACAATCCGTAACTACTACGCATGTTAGTATAGCTGCTCGTATTGGTTATACCTGCAGCTTTACGGGCATCGATCATTGCTTTTATCTCCTGCTTATGCGCCATCCAGTGGGTGAGGAACACACAAGGCGTTCCTGGCATGGCAAGGAGGTAAGCGTTGGCGGCAAGTGTATCTTTCTTGATAGGATCCTGTGCGGCATTGCTACGTTTCTCCGTATCGTGATTTTCTACAAACGTTACAGCATATTGGCGGTAATCAGCGTTAGACATTACACTGCTGTTGCCTAACTTTTCCCAATCGTTATTATTAATGGCGTCACGTACTGTGTAACGGAATGGGAAATCGAAAACGGCACTTTGAATTATATTATTGTATTTTGTTGCATCTATCCATTTGATACACTTGGATACATCGCCATCCCAAAACTCACCAACGGAGTAGGTGGGTTTAGAATCATTATTATAAATGCCAAAATATTTTCCAGGGAATCCCTTAGCTACGTCCCAGCGAAAACCGACATAGCCAAATTCATCGCTGAGAAGCATCTTAAGATATGCCTTTACGTTGTTCTGTACGTTTGTACTGGCATGATCCAAGTCACGCATTCCCTTCCATCCTTCACATTTTCCGCCTAAAGCCTCACTTGTTCCTTCGGTGTTTGAACTGAGACTATAACCATTTTTGTCAGCCCAAGCCTTTGTCTCGCCTTCATCATCATCCGAAACGATATCAGTGGAAAGCAACTGATAGGTGACTCCTTTATAGGTCTCTTTTGGGAAATCAACCCAATTGCTTACATTCCCTCTGTGGTTTACGACTATATCGGCAATGGTCCCAATTCCTTTGTTTTTAAAGGTCTTAATCATAGTAACGAGCTCATCTTTCGTGCCAAAAGTCGAGTTGTAATCCGAGAACCAATAAAGTGGGTCATAACCCATAGACTTGCTATTAGTAGCTTTTGCGCTCTGCGGTATCCATACTAAGGAGAAGTATTTCGACAATTCATCGGCTTGTTTCTCTAATGTGGTCCATTTCGTGGCATCAAACGAATCCCAATAGAAGGCTTGGAGCATCACGCCGTTATAGTTGGCAGGCCATCCTTGTGCACGTACAGGGGAGTCGCCGAGGAAGAGGAAGACGAGCAGAAGAAGTAATGAGTAGACTTTTTTCTTCATAATCATTTGATTTGTGTTATCATTTTCTGAAATAGCAATCAAGACCCCACCCCTAACCCCTCCCCTGAAAAGGGAGGGGATTACTGGAATACAGCTCATAAAGAGTAGAATTCAAGAAATCCTCTCCTGGGGATGGATTAGGGGTGGCAAAGAGATTACTCACCAACAACGATGACGCAACGGTTCTTATCGTTCTCATCGAACGGCTGTACGGTATCACCGTAGGAGTTGACGATCATGCGCTCACGGGCAACACCCTTGTTGTAGAGTGCGTTAGCAACTTTCTCAGCACGAGCCTTAGCATAACCGACGTTGATCTTCGGGTTACCAGTACCCTTGTCGGCATAGCCACTGATGGTGATGCTCTTGTTAGGATACTTGCTGCACCATGCCACGATTCTGTTCAGGATCTTATCAGGATCGGGATCAGACAGACGGATGTTGTAGAAGAATACCTCACGCAGTGGCTCATCCTTTACAACCGGTTTAGGCTGTGGCTTAGGCTCTGGCTTCACGATCGGTTTGGGCTCTGGTTTTGGAGCAGGTGCCGGTTCCTCATAAACGACAGGTGTCGGTGCAGGTACCGGCTTCTTCTTCATACCGAAGCGGAAGGTAAGACCTACCAATGCCTGAATCTGCCAGTCGGGATCCCAGTTGCGCTTGAGGTTGAACTCATCATTCTTGTAGTTGGCATCGAGCTCGAGGTTTACACCAACATGATCTGATACGTTGTATTGGAACATCGTACCTAAGCGGCCGTTGAATGTGCTATGCTTTGTGCCGCATGGCTCCGGACCGACATAGTATTTCATGCTATTGGTGATATCATTGAATTCATCGAAATCCCAGGCGTAGTTTACACCGAAACCAGCGATGAGCAACCAGTCGAAAGCAGTGTTTACACGGTTAGGATTGAGGATGTTCGACATGTTCATCAACAGGTCGAGATCGCCCGTGATGTTATTGAAACCATACTTCGCATCGTTGCTCAGTCCGTCGAAACGCTCAGCCAAGAAACCACCGTTGATCTTCCATCCTTGCACGTGCAGACGAGCACCTACCTTTGAGTTGAAGAAGCGTCCATAAGAGAGTGCTACCTGCGGGGTAATCAGTTTACCGATAGGGTAGTGGGTCAGTGTAGCCTGAGCACCTCCCTGTATAGAGAAGAAGTTATGCGGATAGCGATAGTCGTTATCGTCATTCTGTGCCTTTGCTGTGGTCACTCCGCAGAGGAGTGCCACAACAAGTGCTATATTTAGAAACTTTTTCATAAATCAAATGTTTTAATTATTAGTTTTCCGTAATCTGAACATACGATTTACCGGTGCAGAAGAGGAACAGTTTTACATGAACAGGTTTTCCTGTGATACTGGGCTCCAGGTTATCGTTGCTGCCATTAATGATGTTGTCGAGGGTACCACCGAAGTTTCCGTCGGCATTATCCCAGTTACCGTTGCCACGGAACTTGAACTGACCGGTAAAGGTCACATCAGCTTCCCAACAACCTTCACTCTCATTGTAAGTCATGTGAGGACCACTGCTCCAGTCGGAAGCACCACCTTCTACGCCACCTACGATATCAATGAAGTCTATCTTGGTAAGATTGTAGGTCATAGCAGCTAAGTCAACGTTAACAACATAGAAGCCTGTCTCGGGAGCGGGACAGTTAGCTCCGCCATTGTCGGCAATGCTATTTCCGCCATCATACTCCCAGTCGCCTTCCCAGTTATCGCCGTTAGGCATGAACTTAAACTCACCATTGAGCCACATATAACCCTCGTATTTGCCATCGAAGTTCCCTCCATAGAGTGGACGGGCTTCTTTGTCACCCCATGAGGTGTTGTTACCACGCTCATAGATATACTCTTTGAAGTTGAGCTTCTCTATCGAATAAGTATATTCCATCATGTTGATGGTCATCTTATAGATACCTGCTTTCTCAATCTTTCCAGCCTTTGGACTGTCTGTTACCAAACTGCCACCCATACTGGTATCACCGTCAATAGCTGTTCCTACAACACCTTTCTCACCTTCATACCAGAAATCACCGTTATAATTTCCCTGTGGGATAATCTTCCAATACTGATTGTCTGCTGTCGTGGTGAAGACGATTGTAAACTCAGGATTATCATATACATTACCGCTGCCAACGTGTGTGAAAGGCTTTGCACCCTCTGCACTCCATCCTACCATGTCGCCTACAAGATAGTAGCCTTCATCGATAAATGGAGCTTTAAGAATCACACTCACGTTGAATGGATCAGAGGTGGCTGTCTTAACAGCGGTAGTACCATTGCTGAGCCACATACTGACAGTAGCCTGTATGTCGCGCTGTGTAGGTGCCTTTCCATAGGCATTTACCACATAAGCCTTCAGGTCTTCAGCAGATATAGTTCCGTCAGCTGTGATATCGAAAGTCTGATCACCTAAAGTGATGGTATATAGGGGAGTAGTATAACCAGCATCGCTGGAAGACGGCGCGGTGATATTACATACCTTGACAGTGCTCTGATCTTCTGGGATCTCTGCAAAGTTAATGACATTGACAGCCGAAACACTTCCGTCTCTGAAACTAACCTGTGTAGGAGCAGCATTGGTCTGCGGATCTGCCCAGTCTGTGTAGTCATCGGTGCATGCAAACACCGATGCTACAAGAGCTAATCCAAAAAATATTTTCTTCATCATAATAATTGATTCCTTTTAGATTATTTTTAGAACAGTATTACTGTTTGATAAAGTGGAAGTAACCCGTGATATCGTTGAAGAGGATCAGATATTTGCCGTCTTCCGGAATCACGATGTTAGCGCCACCGTCAATACCATAAGCATAGAATCCCTTAGAGTATGTGATGAATGCACCACCCTTGTTGAAGTCCCAGCTGCCGAGTTGCTTGAACTTAATCTCATCGCCGGCCTTCATATCCATGGTAATCATCCAGTCGTGGTTCTTAGCACCAGCATAAGTATGAACAGGTGTCATCTCTGTGTCACCCCAATTGTTGAAGCTACCAGAAACAGCCATGCCAGTAAATTCTGTCGGTGTTCCATCATATGGCTCCACAGAGAGTGTGTTATTGGCAGTATTCAATGTCACTGTATAGTAACCGGCTGCAGGTACTGTAATGTTACCAGAACCACCGTCGTTCATGACGAAGTTGCCGAAACTTCCGCCTTGACCCCACTGCTCGTCCCAAGAGGTTGTCAGTTTCTTAAGTTTGAATCCGTTACCAGCCAGATAACCTGTCCAGGTAATCTCACCCTTACCGGTATTGGTATCGTAAATGTAATCCTTGACAGTCTGCATTGGGAAGCTGCTTGGAATGTTATTGCCCCATGCTCCATCACCGATATCACCTCCAATGAGGTACCATACCTCAGGATCAGCTGCTACCAGTTCGATATAATAAGGTACAGTCTTCAGTGTGATGGCGTTGTCAGAAAGAATAGGGTAGTAGATGCGCTTGGAAGCATCACGGATATCAGCCATCACTCGAATGGAAACAGTCTGGTTTGCAGGAAGAGTTTCCTCTGTCCATTGGTTCAGTTGCAACAAGGCTTTGTTGATAGAAGCTGTCGGAATATTGGCGGAACAGGTGTTGTATGTCTCAGCAAGCTGTACATAGTCTGCTCCAGTATTATCGTCAGCTTTGTCATCGTAAGCTTGATTGAATGTACCATTGGAAGACACCAAGATACTGTATGTCGGAATGACAGGCGCATTGGGTTCTGTGAACTTTGGCTGCGACCATGTCATGTTGATGGTGCTTGACTGCTTCAGATCCACCTGTCCCTGAGCCTCGGCAATCTCATTGATGGTGAATGTCGTAGGCTGTACGAGGATTGGATTCGAGTCATTATCATCGCTGCAGGAAACCATGGCGAATGCGCCAGTGAGCAGCAATACAGGTAATGCAAATATTTTTTTCATTTTCATTTCCTCCTGTTTTTTAGTAGTTATCATTCTGCTCCAGCTTAGGATTGGCATTGATGTCTGCAGCAGGAATAGCAAAGACATTACGATAGGCATCGAATGCAATACCATTCTCTGAGCCACCCTTCCATTCCCAAAGATACTGACCGCTGCGTGGACCACCAAAGTATCCATAGCGGATCAGGTCGGTACGGCGGAATCCTTCATAATAGAGTTCGCGTGAACGCTCGTTGAGAATCTCATCTGTCGTGAAACCAGTACGTGTTGCGGCATGAGCGCGCTGGCGCAGGGCATTAACATAGTCTGTACCGGTATCACTGGTATAACCATTGTGCAGACGGGCATCACACTCGGCAGCAATCAGATATGCCTCTGCAGCACGCATGATGAAGAAGTCGGTATCGACAAACTTTGTGTTATGTGGAGCGCTACCCGATGCATACGTATTACGGAACTTACCTACAGCATAGCCAGAGGTGTAGTCACTTGGCGTGGTAACCTGCAGTTTACGTCCTTTACCATAGAAGAGGGCACGATCATCACCGGCAGCGGTAACCATATCTCTGATGTTTACAGCTGGTGCGTCGTTGTGCGGGAAGAACTTCTGAACAAGTTGTGAGCGTGCGCGGTTACCTGCCCAGAACTCAGATGTACCATAGTCGCCATCCTCGTTCATGTCGGATTTCCAGCATGAAGCCATCAGGAACAGTGTCGTACCGTAAGAAGTTGTCTTGACACCATCTTGATTCAAAGCGAGAATTGCCTCCTGAGCTGAACCATTCTCACCATTATCACCCATGAAGAGCATCTGGTAAGCACTCCAACCGTTCTTACCTGTTGTCCACAGTTTGTGAGGACCATTAATTACTTTCTCTGCATATTCCTGTGCCTCTTGCCAGTGAGCGGTACCTGTATAAACCTCTGCATTCAGATACATACGGGCAAGCAACAGATTGGCGGCATCCTGATCAGCGCGACCATAACCGTTATCCTTGCTTGAGCGTGCTGCGGGTGCCAACAGGTTAGGCAGGATCTCCTTCAATTCACTCTCTATCCACTTAAATAGGTCGGCACGCTGAATCTGGTCGGCAAGGTCAAGGGGCAGGAGCTTGGTTGTGAAAGGTACGTTTCCATAGCAGTCCATCAGGTAATAGTAATAGAATGCGCGCAGGAACCTAACCTCAGCCTCGCGTGTCGCATCGATACCGGCGCACTCCTCCAGATACTGGTTGCAGTAGTTGATACCGGCATACAAACGGTAGTAGAATCCTTGCAGCATAGGATGTGAGGCTCCCCATGTGTTGTAGTTGAAATCAGGGATACCCGGGTCACCCCAAGCACAGATAGATTCATCGGTGGTTAGCTCATTAGCGTTCCACAGCTGGCGGACAAAACCTGTAGTACCACCATCCAGACCGTCAATATCGCAGTCGCCATCGGCACCTGTATTTCCTGCTAATGCCATGTTGGCATAGCATTTTGTATAAAGGCCGACCTCGTCAACTTCCATCGCGGTACTTGGGTCGATCGGTGTCACATCCAGATCACCGGTACAAGAACTCAGTCCTGCGACAGTCATCATGACTGCAGCTGCGGGAATTATATTTTTGAAATATCTTAAGTTCATAATCTTAAACTATTAAATTGTTTTCCTTTACTCTTTAGAAGTTGATATTTACACCCATCTGAACGGTGAACGGACGGGGATAGATGTTGTTGTCTATACCGCCTGGCACCTCTGGATCAATACCCTCATACTTAGTGATGGTGAATACATTGGTAGCAGATGCGTAGATACGTCCGCTCAAACCATTGTAGCTACCACCCTTAAACAGGTTGTCGAATGAATATCCTAATGTGATGTTGTCGCACTTCAGGAAAGAAGCATTATGCACAAAGTAGTCTGATACCACATGATCGTAGGTTGACCAGTTGCGCTTAACAGCCTCTGCTGTTACATTCTGCAGATAGTTGAATGAGTCGTCGTAACGCTTGGAAACATTTGAATAACCTGCCTGCTTATCCCAATATACGTAGTTGTCGAAGCTTGCGCGCAGACTGAAGCCGAAGTCCCAGTTCTTATACTGTAAGCGTGAACTTAAACCAGCGAAGTAAGGAGCTGCCGGACTCTTGTAGAAATAGAGGTCATCATCATTTATAATACCATCAGCATTACGATCTACATAAACACCTTCCAGTGGCAGACCGTTCTCGTCGTAAACCTGCTGGTGAACATAGAATGAGTTTGCCGGATAACCTATAGCGTGTGCCTGTACGGTGTTACCTGTTCCTGATGAGATACCACCGGTCTTTACGATAGGAGCGGCACCTGTAAGAGCAGTAATCTTATTCTTGTTATAGGTGAAGTTAGCTGTCACCTCCCACTGCCAGTCTTCTGTCACTACAGGGCGTACAGTCAGAGAAGCCTCGACACCGCGGTTTACCAACGAACCGATATTGGTTGGTACCTGATTACGGAAGTTAGAACCTGCTGCTACATAAGCATTGTTGATCAGGTCGGTGGTCTTACGATA
>CADBSW010000141.1 GCA_902797505.1 uncultured Prevotellaceae bacterium
AGGATCGGCGCTGCCCTTGAAGCTCGTAATAAACGGTACGGCATAGCCATTGGTGACTTGCAGACACATACCCAACAGCGCAGAGAAGATGAAGAACAGCGCCATCTTCTTCGTCTTGAACAGTTTGAAGGCATTGAGGCCAAACGACTCGGCCAGGGATGTCTTTCCCTCTTTCTTCACCAAACGGCACTCTGGCAGAGTGAAACAGTAGGCGAAGAGCACCAGACTCAATACGCCCGACACAAAGAACTGCATGTAGGTATACTGGAACTTATGGGCATTCTCCGACAAAGTGAAAGAGAATGATCCACCATCCCATGCAGCGCAGTTGACAAACCACATCGTGGCAATAAAGCCAACCGTTCCTAACACACGGATAGGAGGAAAGTCTTTCACGGTGTCCATCCCCACCTTGTTCATCGCACTAAAGGCTGTGGTATTGGCAAGGGCGATGGTTGGCATGAAGAAGGCCACGCTCACCGTATAGAAGGCAATGAACAACCCTTTCTGCGGCAGTTCTTGTCCGAATCCTGCCTGCACGCCTAACCACCAACAACCGAGCATGAAGATACCGGCTGCCAGGTGACAGAGTCCTAACAGTCGCTGGGGCTGTATCCATTTATCGGCAACGATACCCATCAGCGTAGGCATAAAGATAGAAACGATTCCTTGGATGGCATAAAACCATGCTATCTGACTACCCAAACCGGCTATTCCCAGATAGTTTCCCATACAGGTAAGATACGCTCCCCAGACAGCAAATTCCAGGAAGTTCATGATAGACAAGCGTATTTTCAGATTCATATGACTATGTTTTAATATTTGACTACAAAAGTAATAAAAGTTAGGGGAAATACAAAAGCAAGGGGATAAAAAAATAAAAATTGATTGTCTCACGACAACCAATCTTTATTAACCTTAATAATCTAATACCATGAAAAACACTATGCAAAAGTAGCAAAAATTCGTTGAAATCGCAAGAGAATACAAACAACTGACAGATTATTTAACCTTCATTAAACATTTTGCCATCCCATTTATATTTTCTTTGCTTAATTATCGTTCGAATAAGTGCATCATCATCTTTGTTGACAAAGGGATAGGAAATATCAAAAAGCAGTAACTTTTTGTCTTCCGACCAACGGATTTTTAACCCTACGGGATCCATCATCGACTGTATCTCCTCAAACCTTTCCTGACTCATCGTATCGGGTTTGGAGGTGAACAGTTGGAGCAGTTGCTCCCTGTCGGAGGATATCGGCAACCCTAGAGACTCTGCGAATGGTGACCAGTCGGCATTGAAGAAGCGCAGTTCACTATCCTCAAAGGGAACTGCCACGGTCTTGATCATGCAATACACGGGTGATATACTGTCTGCTGTCTGCAGCACCTTCAACTCAAGATTCGTTACTGCGTTGAGGTGAACAGACAGGTAATCATTCGTCAGCGTATCCATCACCCCCTGTCCCTGAAGGAGATTCTTCACCTCAGACCGTACCTTCATATCCACATAGTCGAGGTGCTCCTTGCGAAGATCCTTGTTCAGATAACCAATCACCTCATCCGGCATGCCCAACCAAGCATCCCGCACCGTGGTCTGAGCATTAGCAGTACCCAGACACATCAACATTCCTATTATAATATATATCTTTCTCATAAATCCTATTTCACGGGGGCTCACGCCACCCGCCTATACTCTATCGCCCTGAAGGGCTCTACACTCTAAACTCTACACCCTAAACTCTAAACTCTAAACTATTTCGTCTCGATCACGATTTCCGACTCCAGTTTTCTCGCTGCATCACTTACCTTCAGCGTCATGGTTCCTGCCTGTTCCGTAGAACGGACGATGACCACCAACTGACCATGGAACAGCTTCATCGTGGGTTCGGTAAACGACTCGAGCGAGGTGGCATCACCATTACATACAGCCTGGAACACGCCATTGCCAGTCACTGAGAATGTCAGCGCATCGGCCGCATCAGGTATCAGTGTTCCCTTCTCATCCGTGAGGGATACGGTGATGAATGACAGATCCTGTCCGTCGGCTTCTATCGTCTTACGGTCACACTGCAACAACAACCTTGATGGTTTACCGGCTGTCCGGATCACCTTCTCACCCGCTGCCTTACCCGTTTTATCATACACCACTACCTTCAGTTCACCCGGCTCAAAGCGCACATCATTCCAACGCAGACGATAGCGATCGAGGTAAGCCTCGCCTCCCTTATCGAATCCGACACCACGGATATCCTGCTTGGTAATCTTACCGCAGCTCTTACCGTTCACGAACAACTCAGCCGTTGGATAGTCGGTATAGCAATATACAGGTATCTGCTTACCTGTCATCTTCTTATCCCATGACCAGTGAGGCAGCAGATGAATGGTATGTTCACGTTTGTTCCATATCGAGCGATACAGGTAATAGCGGTCTTTGGGTAATCCCGCCAGGTCGCAGATACCAAAATAACTACTTCTGCTGGGCCAGTACTCGTCATAGGGCGTGGGCTCACCCAAATAGTCATAGCCCGTCCACACAAACTGCCCTATCGTATATGGCAGATCATCCATGGCTGCGAAGTCGGCCTCAGGAAGGTTGCTCCACGAACAGTATTCCGTATCATAGCTCGAACATTGTCCGTCACCGTATACCTGATGATTGGAGACCACCACGGGCAACTTATACACGCCACGACTGCTTACCGTAGAGGCAGTCTCAGAACCCAAGAGGAATCCCTTCGGCAACTGCTGTATATTCTTCGGGTACTTATATACACGGTAGTTGAAGCCAGGGATATCCATCACCTGTGCAAAGCCCGACTTCAGCGCATCTTCAGCTCTATCAAGACCCTGGGTCACGGGGCGCGTGGGATCCAGTCGGTGACAGAGATCCTGCAGACGGCGACTGATCTCCCTACCCTCCTCACTCCACTGTTCGGGAATCTCGTTGCCGATGCTCCACATGACGATGGATGGATGATTACGGTGAGCCAATACCAGATTGGTGATATCCTTGTCACTCCACTCACGGAAGAACCGCGCATAGCCGTTCTTGCATTTAGGATACAGCCACATGTCGAAGCTCTCTGCCATAACCATCATACCCAACGAGTCGCAGATATCCATCTGCCACTGCGACGGCATGTTATGACTGGTACGTATCGCGTCGGCCCCCATCTCCTTCATGGTCTTAATCTGGCGGATCAATGCCGCCTTGTTGACAGCAGCGCCCAGAGGACCTAAGTCGTGATGCAGGCACACACCCTGTATTTTACGGCTTACGCCATTCAACTGGAAACCTTTCTCCTTATCCACCTTGATGGTGCGTATGCCGGTGTTGAGCATATACTCATCGATCACCTGATGGTTCTTGGACAGTTGGATCAGCGTCGTATAGAGGTAAGGACTCTCGGGAGTCCACAACTGCGGTTTCTTCACATTCAGTGAGGTACTCACCTTTCCGCTGGCGGGAACATCACAGTGGGCAGCAGCCACAATATTACCCACCTTATTCAGCAGTTTGATCTCCACGGCATAGATCCCATCTGGATCAAGATCCCTCATCTGCGTATCTACATCGATGCCTGCTGATGCACTATTAATATAAGAGGTACGCACGAAGGAATGCCACTCGTCGATATGAGCGGCAGCATACAACTGCAACCATACCGGACGGTAGATGCCTGCACCCGGATACCAGCGGCTGCTCTCCTCCATGTTGTTCAACTGCACCTCTACCGTATTGTCACCACCTTTCTTGATATAGGGAGTGATATCTATCCTGAAGGTGTTGTAGCCATAAGCCCAGCCACCCGCATACTTGCCGTTGACATACACCTGCGGCTCACTCATCGCACCGTCGAACACCAGTTCTGCCTTCTTAGCCTGAGCAGGTATATGTAATGCACGACGGTAATAACCCTTGCCGATCCAGGGTAGTGAACCCGAGCGACCGGATTTCTCCGTGGCCTGCTTCTCACCATTCTGTTCAATGGCCACATACTGCAGATCCCATGTCTTGTCGAATGGACCGCTGATGGCCCAGTCGTGTGGAATCGTCACTTTTTCCCATTGCTGTTTGTCGAAAGAGAACTCCCAGTTGTCTGTCAGGCACTCCACGTATCTCACCTGTGCTGACGTAGGCAGCATACAGCTGACCATGGCTATTAAGAGAAATAGTTTCTTCATGTCGATGATTCTTTATTTGTGCACAAAATTACGGTTTTTTTTTCATTTATAGTCTAAAAAATGCACAATATTTGTTCCTATGAAACCACAAAATAATAAGCACTGCTTATTTACTTTGTTATAACTGATATTACATTTACTAAGAAATTCGAGGAAGATGATTAGTGTTTATCTATGCTATAATCATTAAACGCTTTAAATTCACTAGAGAATTCAACGACAAAAAAAACTAATCGATGAAGGAAAACATATTAAAGACACCTTTTCTAACCATCACACCATTAAAGAAAAATGATTATTTACTTTTACAATATCAATAAACCATGATATATAAAGAATGTCAAACGAGGACTGAAAACACTAAAAAAGCATGATGAGGGCTATAGAAAAGAGGTTTTGTTCGTTAATATATCTTAAAATCCAAAAGTGTGTCCCCACACAAAAAAAGATGAAGAAAAAAAGTTGGATTTTTCTTTTTTCTATTAAAAAAGTGTATTATCTTTGCATCGTTATCCTGAAAACAATCTTTTTACCTTAAAAAAAACTAATACCTATTGAAGATAAAAGCGATCAGCTGTGAAGCCAGTCGCTTTATTTTTTTATATAGACTCAAGGATATTATCTGCTGAAACTTGTTTTTTAGGATTGTTATTTTTCCGTTTTCCTAAAACACAAAGATAATCGACTGGACCAGTTGCATAGCAAAGATATAGATGATAAACAAAGGAAGAGCATCTGCGATGCCCACAGTAAGCGTATGCATCAAGGCGCCTACCGTCTTTACCTTACCAATCATCATCGCATAACAGACAGACACCACGGTGATGATGAAGGCTATGATGGGGATGATGGCCTTGCTGAAACTGCTGGGAAAGAGATGACCTGTGCTACTGAGTAAGATAGCGTGGGGAACGGCTGTGAGCAACACCACGAGCATGATCAGCAACAGACAGATAATTAACGATACCCGTAGGGAGAAGCGCTGCCGGAAAGAGACCTTTTTGCGATGTGTCATCATACGGATGACCGTTCCCATACCACTCTCACGATAGCTCCCCCATGCTATCGACAACAGCAAGAGCCATAACAAAACAGGGCTGGTAAGGAAGATGGTATACTGTCCGATAAACCAACGGATACCCTCCTCACTCAAGAGAGAGTTTACCGTCGGGGAACTCGACGAGGCATCGAGGATCCATGACAGCAGGATGAGCAACAGTTGGAGAGCCATCAATACGACGGCTATCCAACCAGCTATTGTTTCCAGTCGTTCCTTACGCATAACCACAGGATTTAATCATCATCAGGATGGAGGTTGTCGATATCGATGATGCGCAACTCCAAGGCGCGCACCACCAGACGCGTGGCGTTGACACCCATACCGCCATTGCCATCGGGGAACAATTTCTGGATGAGCTCATTCTGGCGTTTCTCCAGACTCTTCACGCCGAAAGGCATGCCACGCAGGTTAGCGATCTGATCTTTGGTATATCCCAGGGCAAGATGACGCAGAAAACGCTCATCATACTCGTCGATCTCATAGTTGACAACAGCCTCCTGACTCATCAACTGCGTGTTGACACTATATTTGAAGCGCTCCAGGATCTTCTCGATGATCGGTTCATTGAACACCAGTTTCTTACCGCTCATCACGCTGAGCACATCACTGCGAGTAAGCAGGTCGCCACTCTTGAGGATAATACCGTCACAACCAGCGTCCAAAGCATCCACCCATAGTTTCTCATTGAGGATCTCGCCGGTGAAGATAAGCACCTTGATATCAGGATACGACTCTTTGGTATAGCGGCATATCTCCACGCCCACGGTGGTAGAGCCACCCAAGCCCAGGTCAAGTAAAACCAGATCGGGTTTCTGTTGTTTGATCAGTCGCCAATAGACCTTCTCATTCTCGGCTGTTCCTATTATCTCAGCCTCGGGGATGTCGTTACGGAAGATTCCCTCTGTGCCCTTCAGTTCCAAGGGCACATCTTCGACAATTATTACTTTAAATGGATTCATATATGCTATTTTTTGCTAATGTTACTCTTATCAATGCCCCCTCGTCGGCCGGTTCTGCCACGATGCCGCAGCCACGCAGGTTGGTGCTCTCACTGTTTTCGCGTACGATCTGCCGACAGATCATAAAGGGGATATTCTCTACCTTGGGGATGAAGAAATCGCGATAAGGCACTTTGCTCATGGTGATTGACAGTTCTACATATCGCTGATCTTTCTCTTTCGCATGAATCAACAGTTCGGGTTCTCCACACTGTTTCTGCAAGATCTCCAACATATACCCGATGCTCTCCTCGTCACCTTGTATACAGACACGCTCTCCCTGCGACTGACAGTGTCGCGGAAGGATATCCTCCAGGTAAAAGACCTTACTTGGTATCCTGACACTCTTTACCTGTCGCATGGCCTGAGCCGACAACAGCGAATAGAGTTCTTTGTAATACGACACCAGTTCATCGAGCTGCTGCAGTATCTCACCCTCCTGCTCAGAATCACGTTCTTGCTTCGTATCATCATGCTTCACGGCCAACGCGTCGTTCACCAGTTGATGAATGCGCGAGGGGTAATACATCGTCTCATGCTTGAGGGTGCTCAGACAGTTGTCGAGCACGTTGTTACTGATATGCAACTTACCCTCCTCGTATTTCAGTCGCCGGCACTCATCCTCTGCCAGTTCGATATCTATCTGCTTGACATTATTGGCTAAGATACTTAATTGCAGTGTCTCACGTATCTGCTGCAGGATCTTCAAAAGGTCGGAGGGCATGTTGTTGGCATTATTCAGTTGTTTATCTACAGCCTTCAACTTATCTTCGTCGGGCAAATCACTCAGCAGGGTGTCATTCACCTCCTCCACCCGATCCATGTAATACCGGTAGAACAGCTGATGACGGTAATACAACAGGTAGTAGGCTACCAGCAGGGCGAGCAGCAACAAGAAGAGAATGATGATGGCTATATTCTTGTTGATCTTAGACCGCTGCATATTCTGTACGTACTTATCCAGGGTGTTGTCAATACCGATCTCCTTATACAACTGTGTGTAAACCTGGTTGTTATACTGATAGCAATCCCAGTCGTGGAGCGCCAGCGCCGCCACGGCAATCTCATTACGCAGTGACAGCAACGTCTGGTAGTTGACATGCACACTGTCTTTATACCACTGGATATCTGCCGGAGCCTCAGGGCCCGACATCACCAGTAACAGACTGTCGTTCTTATACTTACTCCTGTAATAGTGATTGAGGCAGTCCAAGGCACTCTCTGCGAAGAGCATGGTCTTGGCATAGTCGTGATGGATATTACACATATAGGCACTGTCGGCATGCAGATCGGCAGTTACCAACATAGAGTCTACGGCAGGACCTTCTAACACATCCTGGGCAGCGGCTCTCTGACAGGGAAGACCAACCAATGAAAGAATCATTAACAGGATACCGGCCATGCCCTTGGGCAAACGGAAGTAGAAACGACTGCCTTTACCCTGTTCGCTCTCCGCACCGATATCACATACACGGAAGATCTTACTGATTTTCTTATACGACTCGATGATACCCTTGCAGTTCATGAGTCCGAAACCGTGACCGTTGTGTATCTTGTGGTCAAAGATCTGACTCAACTGCTCAGGGGACATTCCCTTACCGGTGTCTTTGACAGAGATCTCCACACTATCATCAACAACAGCACTGCTAATGGTCACGGTGCCTCCCTTCGGGGTAAACTTCCTTGCATTATCAGCTATCGTATTGATCATGAACAGAGTCAATACCCTGTCGGCCTTCACCACATCCTCGGTGGGGATAATCTCAAGGGTGATATCCTTCATCTGGAAAGACATCTTAGAGCGGGCCACAATATCCAGCAACTCCTGCACTGGAAAGGTCTCTATGTGGAGTGACAACTGTCCCTTACGCAACTGGATCCATTCTGTCAGAGTATTGTTATAATCCTTGACCGTATCCGAGAGTTCTGCAATATACTGATAGCGCTCCTGCCGCACCTCGTCTGTCTCATTCATCTGCCTGAGGCGATTCACTTCATGGATAATCCGGTCAATAAATGGCAGAATACTGTTGCTCAGGAATATCTTTGCACGGTTGTCGATATTCCTCCTACAACTGCCTGCATATTTGATTTCATGAGCAGAGTATTCCTCCTTAACCTCCTCATCACGCTCATCTAACTTATTGATATAATCACTGTTAGTGTTTTTCCATTGATTGATTGGTTCAAGGAGCGCCTGCAGAGACTGACTGCGGTCTTTCTTCTTCCTGAGATAGTCGAAGATAAAGGTGGCGACAACCACAAGAAGAATCATCAGGATCACAGTGGCAAGCATGACGTTCAACTGTCGTGAGGACTGCCGCAGTTGTTCTGCACGCGCCTCGAGCTCACTGTTCTGCCTCTTTTTCTTCTGCATGTCAAGGTACACATTACGGTGATAGTCGCTGGCCTCTTTGTTGTCAACAGCTGAATAAGTGAGTGACAATCGCTCATGAACACTCGCCACCAGGTCGGGAGCCTGTTTGATCGCCTCATTGCTGAGTGCTGACTCCAGACAATATATAGAAGAGGTGTAATCACCCAGATCCCAGTAACAGGAAGAGAGTGTTCGGTAAGCACCCGCTATCTGATAGACGTCCCCATACTCCACGAACAGCTCCATGGATCTCTGGGCAAGGTATCCTGCCAACAGGTTATCGGGCATCCCGTCGGGATTGATAAACTTCATGGCCGAGTAGTTATCTTTTAACAACCGGTCTTTGATGACGGGATTGCTGAGGTGCTCACTCATGGCCTGTAAGGCATTGGCTTCCCAATACAGATAACCGTTTTGTTTCGCCAGAAGATAGCAGCGCATCAGGTAATCCCACTCCACCTGCGCTGTCTCCTGCGGAGTCTTTCTGTCAACGATACCTCCGGCACCTATCTGGTACATATAGTCCAACCACTGGGCGGTATCCCCCTGTAACGTGGTCTCATCGATCTCCTCAAGGGCAGCACGCGTCTCATCTACAAGTCCTAAATAATAATAGTATATAGAAACGTTGATATTGTATTCGCTGGTGGCGTACAGCAGCATGTCCTGCATATGATCATCCAGCATTGATTTGTCTTCATTGATACGGTCGATACGCTGTTTGGCACGTTCTTTATATTCATAGAACAACTTATTCTCCGACTCCCTTTGGGAGAGTCGCATCTGCGTAACATCGGCAACCAGCAGTTCCACCTGATTGTCGGTGATATCTCTCACACTGTCAAGTTGCATCTTTGCCAGTGTGTAGTTCATGCGTTTCACATTGACATATGCCTGATGGTTCAGGGCTTCTGCCATCCCTTCGGTATAGTGCCAACTCAGGTCGAAGGCCTTACGAGCATAATAATATGTAGAGTCAAGGTTTTTGTAATGGTAGTCATATGCTATTCTGTTCAGTCTGTCAACCTCATCTTTTTCTGGTGATGAACAGCCTGAAAGAAAGAAAAGACCCAATAGGAGCAAAAGGCATCCTATTGAGTCTCTATAATGTGTGTTCTTATTTACGCGCATCAGCAACGTAACCCAGTGCCTCCTTGCACTTGTCGGTGACATACTGCCAGTCGCCGGCAGCTACCTTGTCCTTCGGGAACAGTTTTGAACCCATACCTACGCAGTATACGCCAGCCTTGAACCATGACTTCAGGTTGTCTGCCTCAGGAGCAACACCACCAGTCACCATGATCTTAGACCATGGCATAGGAGCCTTCAAGCCCTTCACCATATTCGGACCAACCACATCACCCGGGAATACCTTAGTGAGGTCGCAGCCCAACTCCTGTGCCTTACCAATCTCACTGACGGTCATACAACCAGGGCAGTAAGGAATCAGACGACGGTTACAAACAGGGGCGATATCGGGATTGAAGAGCGGACCAACTACGAAGCAAGCACCCAACTGGATGTACATGGCTGCTGTAGGAGCATCCACTACTGAACCGATACCCAATGCGAGCTCAGGACATTCCTTATCAGCCCACTTTACCAGTTCACCGAATACTTCCTGTGCGAAGTCACCACGGTTGGTAAACTCAAAGGCGCGAACGCCACCCTCGTAGCAAGCCTTCACCACATTCTTACATATTTCTAAGTCCTTGTGATAGAAAACGGGAACCATACCAGTGTCACCAATCTTCTTCAGGACAGCTATCTTATCAAACTTTGCCATTTCTTTTTATTCTTTATATTCACGTTTCAAATACAAGCGACAATCAAAAACGGCAACCAGCTCCCAGCCTTCCATGCCCAGTCTGTTGAGTTTCTTCTCGGTACCTACCACAGAAGAAATCACCTTATATTCGAATTGTTTCATGATTAATAATTATCGTTGTACACGTCCATTAGCATTACCACCAGCCAGTGACTCTACCTCGTCAACACTTACCAGGTTGAAGTCGCCATTGATCGTATGCTTCAGTGCAGAAGCAGCTACAGCAAACTCGAGTGCCTCACCCTGAGTAGCCTTTGTCAACAGACCGTGGATCAAACCACCAGAGAAAGAGTCACCACCACCTACACGGTCGATGATAGGATTGATCTCATAACGCTTGCTCTGATAGAACTCCTTACCATCATAGATCAGCGCCTTCCATCCGTTGAAAGTAGCAGAGAAGCTCTCACGCAGGGTAGATACCACATACTTGAAGCCAAACTCCTCGCGCATCTGCTTGAAGATACCCTCATAGCCAGCAGCGTCTGTCTGACCACCCTCTACGTCAGCATCGGGCTTGAAACCGAGACAGAGCTCAGCATCCTCCTCATTACCGATACATACATCTACATACTGCATCAAGGGGCGCATGATAGAGATAGCCTTCTCTGAAGTCCAGAGCTTCTTACGGAAGTTCAGATC
>CADBSW010000142.1 GCA_902797505.1 uncultured Prevotellaceae bacterium
ACCGGAGGAAAGAGCGCACGAAGGCTTGTTCCTTTCTTTTCAATATCCGGTAGAGATTCCCGGCGTGTCGATGACCAACTTCATGCGTGCGGCTATTAATGAGAAACGTAAGTACGAAGGGAAAGAGCCGTTGAATGCTGCTGAGTTCCTGAAGATGATGCGTGAGAAGAGAAAGATCGTCGATCTCGATGCAAAACTCTCTAACCGTTCAGTGAATGAAGGTTTCAGTGGTGGTGAGAAGAAACGTAATGAGATCTTCCAGATGGCGATGCTGGAGCCGAAGTTGTGTATCTTGGATGAGACCGACTCCGGTTTGGATGTGGACGCTATGCGTATCGTGGCTGAGGGCGTCAATAAGTTGGCTACCCCTGAGCGCTCCTGTATTGTGATTACCCATTATGACCGTCTGCTTGAAATGATTGTGCCTCAGTACGTACATGTGTTGTACAAAGGACGTATCGTAAAGACCGCCGGGGCAGAGTTGGCTAAACAGATTCAGGAGTACGGTTACGACTGGATTAAGGAAGAAGTAGGTGAGGAGTAATGATGAAGAGTGAACAACAATATATCGATCTGTATCGTCAGGCGCAACAGATGATCAAGGGACACAGTGCCGCATGTATGAATGCGGTGCGTGACAAGGCCTTTGAGGATTTTCAGCGCCTGGGATTCCCCCAAGGACAGGAGCGGTATAAATATACGGATATTTCCAAGTTGTTTGAACCAGACTACGGTTTGAACCTGAATCGCTTGGACATCCCCGTAGATCCCTATGAGGCATTCCGTTGTGACGTGCCTAATCTGAGTACCTCTCTCTATTTCGTGCTCAATGACGGCTTTTACGATAAGGCCCTGCCAAAGAGTAATCTGCCCGAAGGCGTTATTGTGGATTCCCTGCGTGTCGTAGCAGAGAAGCATCCCGAATTGGTGGAACGTTACTATGGTAAGATTGCTAAGAGTGAGGCTGATGGTGTTACTGCCCTGAATACGATGCTGGCTCAGGATGGTTTGCTGATCTATGTTCCTAAGCACGTGCGGGTGGACCGTGCCATACAGGTGATTAATATCCTTCGTTCGGATGTTGATCTGATGGTTAACCGTCGTGTGCTCATCATTGTAGAAGAAGATGCTGAGGTAAAGGTGCTTTTCTGTGACCATACTGCCGACGACTGTCATTTCCTTACCACACAGGTGGTGGAGGCTTACGTTGGTGAGAATGCCCGCATGCACCTGTATTGCATGGAAGAGACGCATGCCAAGAATGTGCGTGTCAGCAATGTGTATATACAACAGGAGAGTAACAGTGATGTAAAGCACCATGTCATCACGCTTCACAATGGTGTTACTCGTAACATGACAGATCTATATTTCAAGGGCGAGGGAGCGGAGTGCTTCCTTTGTGGATGTGTGATTGCGGATAAACGACAGCATGTGGATAACAACACCCTGATTCATCATCAGGTGCCCCGCTGCAGCAGTCGTGAACTTTATAAATATGTGCTCGATGATGAGGCCGTGGGTGCTTTCGCAGGTAAGGTACTCGTGGATCATGGGGCTATGAAGACGGTATCTCAGGAGACTAATCAAAACCTCTGTGCCTCTAAGAAAGCGCGGATGTACACCCAACCGATGTTGGAGATCTATGCCGATGATGTAAAGTGTGCGCATGGCAGTACGGTAGGACAACTGAACGATGCGGCCCTCTTCTATATGCGTCAGCGTGGTATCAGTCTGGAGGAAGCCAAGCTTCTCTTGGAGTTTGCATTCATTAACGAGGTGATTGATCAGATGGAGCTGCAGCCTCTTCGTGACCGTCTGCACTATCTTGTAGAGCAGCGTTTCCGTGGAGAACTCAGCAAATGCGAGGGTTGTAAATTGTGTAAGTAATATGGCGTACGATATTGCTAAGATACGAGAGGATTTCCCGATACTTTCACGGGAGGTGTACGGTAAGCCGTTGGTTTACCTGGATAATGCCGCAACCACCCAGAAACCACGTCAGGTGGTGGATGCGATGGTGGAGGAGTATTACAATGTGAATGCCAATGTACACCGTGGGGTGCATTACCTGAGTCAGCGGGCTACCGATTTGCATGAGGCTGCCCGTGAGAAGGTGCGTGCCTTTATCCATGCCGGTAAGACCGAAGAGATTATCTTTACCCGTGGAACGACAGAGAGTCTGAACTTAGTGGCCAGCTCTTTCTGTGATGCCTTCATGAAAGAAGGTGATGAGGTGATCGTCTCTACGATGGAGCACCATAGTAATATCGTACCCTGGCAGTTGCAGGCAACGAAGAAGGGTATCGTCTTGAAGGTGATCCCGATGAATGAGAAGGGAGAACTCCTGCAGGATGCTTATGAACAACTCTTCACAGAACGTACTAAGATCGTGAGCATCACGCATGTCAGCAATGTGTTGGGAACAGTCAATCCCGTTAAGGAGATGATAGCCGTGGCTCATGCCCATGGTGTTCCCGTGATGGTGGATGGTGCGCAGAGTGCTCCCCATTTTGCCGTCGACGTGCAGGATCTCGATTGTGACTTCTATGCTTTTAGCGGACATAAGATGTACGGTCCTACCGGAGTGGGTGTGCTCTATGGTAAGGAGGAGTGGTTGGATAAGATGCCGCCCTACCAGGGTGGTGGTGAGATGATTGAGCATGTCACCTTTGAGAAGACTACTTTCGAACGACTGCCGTTTAAGTTTGAAGCAGGTACACCCGACTATGTCGCTACGCATGGACTGGCTACTGCTATCGACTATATCACCACATTGGGGATGGACAATATCTCTGCTCATGAGAAGATGTTGACACAATATGCCATGCAGCAGATGGCGACGATCGACGGTATGCGTTTCTTTGGTGAGGCTGAGGGCAAGGATGCTGTCGTTTCGTTCCTTGTAAAGGATATCCATCATCTGGATATGGGCACGCTGCTCGACCGCTTAGGCATCGCCGTGCGTACCGGTCATCACTGTGCACAACCCCTGATGGACCGCTTAGGTATACTGGGAACGGTGCGCGCTTCTTTCGCATTGTATAATACGAAGGAAGAAGTGGATGCACTTGTGGCAGGTATCCGGCGCGTGGCACAGATGTTCTGATTCTCGGATTATAATAACTCCTTACATCTTTTCAGTGCGATGAGCAGCCATACCAACGCGGCGAGTCGCACGATAAAGGCATAACCTATCGGTAATATGCCCAAGAAGAATGCTGCCTGCGCCTCCAATAGCGCCCAAGTCTGTTTGCTGTTGATGTCGCGCTCTAATACCATGGCGTAGTAACTACTCAGTTTTTTGATGGGCATATTCAGTCTTTCAGTTATCTTACTGAAGGTAGAAGACAGTCTGTTGCTAATCGACTGTGGCATATTGATAGTCATTTGTCTTTCCATATCTCGTACTTTTTTATTCTTTTTCTTGTTTCTGCTGCAAAATTATTGTATCTTTGTGCACAAATAGTTCAAAGGTACAACTATTTTCGAAAACGAATGTTAAAGTTTTCCTTATATAATATAATAAGGTGTAGGTATGTTAAAAGACCACTTTTACGAAGGACTGACAGAGGCTGGATGTGATGAGGCGGGGCGCGGTTGCCTGGCTGGCAGTGTCTATGCGGCAGCAGTCATCTTGCCCCTGGGGTATCAGAATGAACAGTTGAATGACTCCAAGAAACTGACCGATCATCAGCGTAAGGCATTGCGAACGATCATAGAGCGTGATGCCGTAGCCTGGGCCGTGGGTATCGTCACGGCAGAGGAGATCGATGAGATCAATATCCTGAATGCGAGTATCCTGGCGATGCACCGGGCGCTTGATCAACTGAAAGTACGTCCTGAGGCTGTGATTGTCGACGGTAACCGTTTTAAACCGTATGGAGATCTGCCCTATACCACCATCGTGAAAGGTGATGGCAAGTACCTCTCAATAGCGGCGGCGAGCATCTTGGCTAAGACCTATCGTGATGATTACATGGATCAACTGGCTGAGGAATACCCGCAGTATGATTGGAAGAGCAACAAGGGCTAT
>CADBSW010000143.1 GCA_902797505.1 uncultured Prevotellaceae bacterium
GAAGAAATTAGTTTTTATGTTCGTAGCTATCGCAGCTATCTCTTTCGCATCTTGTGGTAACAAAACAGCTCAGGCTCCTGTAGAGGATACAACTGCTGTTGACACTACTATCGTAGACACTACAGCTGCTGATACTACTGTAGCTGACACTACTGTAGCTGAGTAATCTTAAGCTCGAACAAAGTAAAGAGAGAAAACATCCGCCAGGCCTAAGGTCTGGCGGTTTTCTTTTATTCTACCGTTACTGATTTAGCCAAGTTACGCGGCTGATCCACATTCTTTCCCTTGCATACCGCCACATGGTAGGCCAACAGTTGCAGAGGAATAGTGGCGATAAGGGGCTCCAAACACTCTAAGGTATCAGGCAACTCTATCACCTCATCAGCAATCCTGCTGATCGTCTCATCACCCTTACTTACCAAAGCGATCACCTTACCTTTTCTCGCTTTGATTTCCTGAATATTACTCAGCACTTTCTCATACATGGCATTATGTGTGGCGATCACCACCACAGGCATGTCTGAGTCGATCAAGGCTATCGGACCATGTTTCATCTCTGCAGCGGGATAACCCTCAGCATGGATATAACTGATCTCCTTCAGTTTCAGGGCGCCCTCCAAGGCCACGGGATAACTGTATCCCCTACCCAGATACAGGAAGTTTCTTGCGTAGGTAAACATCTTACTCATATCCGCGATACGCTCATTGAGCTTCAGCACCTCCTCCATCTTCTCAGGTATCCTACTGAGTTCTCTTACGATGGCGTGATAGTCGGCCATAGGCACCGACTCCTTCTCCCTGGCTAAGGCTAACGCCAACATCGTCAAGACAGTAATCTGACCGGTAAACGCTTTTGTCGACGCCACACCAATCTCCGGCCCCACATGGATATACGAACCGGTATCTGTGGCTCGTGGAATACTGGAGCCAATGGCATTACAAATACCGTAGATAAAGGCACCTGCATTCTTCGCCAACTCCACGGCAGCTAAGGTGTCGGCGGTCTCTCCACTCTGTGAGATAGCGATGACCACATCATCCGCACTGACCACCGGATGACGATAACGGAACTCTGAGGCATACTCTACCTCCACAGGGATCCGACAGAGACTCTCGATGATCTGCTTGCCGATCAATCCAGCATGCCAAGAGGTGCCACAAGCCACAATGACGATGCGCTTGGCATTCAACAAACGTTTCTTATGGTCGATGACAGCACTCAGGGTGACATTGTCGGCCTCCACATTAATCCTTCCACGCATACAGTTGGTGATACACTCTGGCTGTTCAAAGATTTCCTTGAGCATAAAGTGGGGATATCCGCCTTTCTCTATCTGACCGAGGTTCAGGTCAACAGTCTTGATCTCGGGAGATATCTCACGGTTATTCATATTATAGATCTTCAGATCCTCTCCACGTTTCAACACCGCGATATTTCCATCGTCCAGATAGACCACTCGGTCGGTATACTCAATGATCGGACTGGCATCCGAACCTAAGAAATACTCATTATCACCAACACCCACCACCAGCGGACTCTGTTTGCGGGCAGCTATAATAGTATCGGGATGACGACGGTCGAGGATCGCGATGGCGTAGGCACCGATCACCATGTGCAACGATAGTTGGACGGCGGTAAGCAGATCCACATTCTTTTTCTCCTGCACATACTCCACGAGTTGTACCAGCACCTCAGTATCAGTATCACTGCGGAACGTCACGCCCTTGTCGATCAGGTTGTTCTTCAGCGATGCGTAGTTCTCGATGATGCCATTATGGATGATGGCCAGATTCTTCGACGAAGAGTAATGCGGATGGGCATTGAGTGACGAGGGTTCTCCGTGGGTGGCCCAACGGGTATGAGCAATGCCCACGCTGCCACTGACATCCTTGTCAGAACAATAGTCTTCCAACGTACTGACCTTTCCTTTGGTCTTACATACGGCAAGATTACCGTTGTCATTGATCAACGCCACACCGGCACTGTCATAACCACGGTATTCCAATCTTTTCAATCCTTTAATCAAAATGGGATAGGCATCCCTACCTCCCATATATCCTACGATTCCACACATAAAATATTATATTTCAAAACCTTTACTCTCGGAGATAATATACCTATTTAACAATATTCACTATTAACGAGGTAATCGAAGCCACAAAACTAAAGACCGTAAACCATATCGACACACTGTTGATCTTCGTGCTGTTGATCTTCGTCTTATTCTGCTCCACATACACCACATCATTCTGCTGCAGGTAATACAACGGTGAGTTCAACAACCTACCATCCGTAAGGTCTACACGGTGAATGCTCTTCCTTCCCTTCTCATCTATACGGATGAGCATCACATTGTTTCGCTTGCCATACATGGTGAGATCACCCGCTTGCGCGATCGCCTCGAGGATGGATATTCGATCATGGCTTACCCGCAGCGTCCCGGGATTCTTCACCTCTCCCAACACCGTGACATTGAAGTTCGACATCGAAACGGTCACCACCGGATGCTCCGTAGACGACAGATAGGGAGAGATGCTGTTGCTGACCAACTGTTCGCATGCCCGTATCGTCAATCCCGCCACATGCAACGTACCCACCAATGGGAAGATGATATTACCGCCACGGTCAACCAGATATCTCAATGGCAGATCACTGTTGTTGCCTACCATACCCTGTCCGCCGCCCACCATCAGGTTAAAGGGTTTTGCGGCATCAAGGTCGGTGGTGTTCACGGTAATGGTGAGTTCGTCACCCGGCATGATCCTGACCTCTTTTCTACTATCATCACTCATGTTCAGGGTGTCTGCTCCCTGCAAATAGATAATCTTCTCAGAACTGCCACAACTGGTTAATATAACCAACAAAGAAACGAATAAAAACTTAAAATTATTGTTTTTCATAAAGAATTAAATTAAAAATTTCATGCAAAATTACAGATTATCATAATAATCCACAAGAATAATTTCAGTTATTTTCCAAAATCATAAGAAAATAACACTTTTATTAGCAACAGCAATAAAGGTCAGTCGATATGCATCGACTGACCTTTATGATATGTTCTACAATATTTCTATCTTAGAAGTTGAAATATCTCTTGGCGTTGTTGTAACTGATGTCTTCCACCATGCGATAGAGACTATCCAGGTCATTAGGCAGGAGACCCTTCTCTACGTCATTACCTAAGAGATTACAGAGCAGACGACGGAAATACTCATGACGAGGATATGACAGGAACGAACGACTGTCGGTGAGCATACCTACAAAACGGCTCAGCAGTCCTAATACTGACAGGGCGTTCATCTGGCGCTCCATACCATCGAGCTGGTCGTTGAACCACCAGCCACTACCAAACTGGATCTTACCGGGGCATGATCCATCCTGGAAGTTACCCAGCATCGTGGCGATCACCTCATTAGCGCAGGGGTTGAGGGTGTAGAGGATAGTGCGTGTGAGCTTGCCCTCCATATTCAACTCATTCAGGAAATGACTCATAGCCTTGGCGGTGTTAAACTCACCGATAGAGTCGAAACCTGTATCCGGACCCAGCTGGTTGTACATCTTAGTATTATTATCACGGATTGCTCCATAGTGATACTGCTGTGTCCATCCTGCCTCACAATCCATGATAGCACACAACTTCAGGAAGCAGTGCTTATACTGGCGTGTCTCCAGTACAGTAAGCGGCTCTTTCTTCATGGCCTTGGCGAAGATCTCCTCGATCTGTGCCTCGGTATATGGCTCATCATAGAACTCCTCGATACCATGGTCGCTCAGGCGACTGCCCATTGAATGGAAGAAGTCATGACGCTTCTGCAGGGCATCCATCATATCCTTGAAGGTAGTGATGGTCACACCGGCTACCTCACCCAACTGGTTCACATAGTCGGCATATTCCGGCTTCTCAATATTCATGGCCTTGTCAGGACGCCATGCGGGAATCATACGAGGATCTTTCTCACCCTTGTTGGCAGCGTAGGCGATATGATGACGAAGGTCGTCAACGGGATCATCAGTGGTACATACGGTCTCTACATTATATCTGCGCATAAAACCACGAGCGGTATACTCCGGATCGTTGGCCAACTTGTCATTACACTCGTCGAAGATCTCACGAGCGGTCTTCGGACTGAGCAGCTTCGTGATACCGAAGGCAGTCTTCAACTCCAGGTGTGTCCAGTGATACAAGGGGTTACGGAAAGTATAAGGCACGGTCTCTGCCCATTTCTCGAACTTCTCCCAGTCGGTGGTATCCTTACCGGTGCAATAGCGCTCGTCTACTCCATTGGTACGCATAGCTCTCCACTTATAGTGGTCGCCGCCAAGCCATAACTCTGTAATACTCTTAAACTTGTGATCATTGGCCACCATCTCGGGAATCAGATGACAGTGATAGTCAATAATCGGCATCTTAGATGCATGGTTGTGGAATAGATCCTGCGCGGTCGCTGTCTCGAGCAGGAAGTTGTCGTCCATAAATTGTTTCATACTAGTAATCTTGTTTTTAAGCATTATTGAATTTCTTGCAAATATA
>CADBSW010000144.1 GCA_902797505.1 uncultured Prevotellaceae bacterium
AGATGTCCATTTCGCCATTCATCATAGAGTGCCACAAAGTCATAGTTCTCCTGTGTATCGAGGATGCTTTGGGGTATCTGCTTCACGAAGTCTGATGCTGTCAGCAGTTCACTCGTTGTATCAAAAAAGGCCATTGTGCCGTAGATGCCAATGCGGATGTCTATATCGTAATGTTTGGCTATGTCAATAACATAGGCCATATCATCGAACGTATTCCACGGTGACAGACAGAACATCAACGACAAGGGTACTTCATCCTTGAGGGCTTCCACCACCTCAATCACTCGCTCGTAGCCGTCACACCCCCGCATTCTTAGATAAGTCTCGCGGCCTCCGTCGAGAGAGACATACAGATGTCGCGGCTGATAACGGCGTACGGCATCTATAACCCGATGGGGCGCAAGACAGTTTGACAGTAACGTGTAGTTAGGATGGTGCTCATGAAACCACGCCATAATTTTCTCAGCCTGTGGATGAAGGATGAACTCACCGCCCTCCAGTCCTACAGTAGTCTGTTTGGTGACACATCGGCTTAGCATGATCCGCCGGATATCATCAAGTGAGAGATGTTCCACTGGTCGTTTCTGCCAGATGTTGCAGTGCTTGCATTTTGACTGACAGAGTGTAGTTGAGTAAATCATTAGTTGTGAAAGCCGCTTGTGTCTTGGTCTCATAACGTTGTTCAGATAGAGTAGCCCATTATAGGCGTAATCATAGATACTATACATACAATTCTTTGCAATTTTGTTCTCTACTAATAGAGTCCAAAATTGCAAAGAATGACTGCACAAGGTAGGAGCCTATTTCCTCAGTTTACCTTTGCTTTCCAGATATTTCAAGAACGTCTCCCATTGTGGAGCGCGACGAAGGCGATTGGCCTTCACCTCGTCTGTGTCGATGAACTGCAGGGGATAGCAGTCGTAAAGATAGTAGCGACCATCGTCAATAATCTCACCGTCGATTTTTCCGCAACAGAGCACAAGGTCATCGAACATCTGACTACAGATGAGACCGACACAAGTGGCCCCGCCGGAAAAGAGTTGTTCGCCACCAAGATAGAAATCAATCTTGGCAAGCAACGGGATTGCATCGCGTAGTGGCTTCTTTACATCGCGGAAGCGTAGTTCGCGTGTATTCAGATCAAACCATTCGATGTCATTATCGGTGAAAAGAATTTTTTCTACGCCAGTACTTGAGCGCGTTCCCGGCTCACCGATGCCAATGGCAAAGAGTGCAGCTTTTTCTACAGGGTCAGTCGTAAAAGGCTTCTCGGGTTCGTAACCGTCAAGACTGCAAGCTGTCATCACTATGCTGGCAATGGCTATCGCCATCATCAAGGCAAGGGGTCTGTAATGATTCATATTCCTTAAGTTTAAATTATTGGACTTTCTATTATTATAGTCCTTTGAAACAAGAATAGACTGCACGGTTACCAAGTAAATCTGATACCCAACGGCAGAGAGAAGTTGAACGGATGCTCTGTGCGGTAGGTCTCAATGTCAGTCTTCATCGGGATATAATACTGCAGGCCTGGCTCCACGAAGAAACCGACATTGGGCATCAAATGGAACTGCAGTCCGAGACCGAAGGTGGTAGAGAACTGCCACGGTGCACGGATGGTTGTCTTATCGCTGGTCTCATACTTACCATCCACATAGAAGTCTGAGTAGAGAGTAGAATAGACGGGGATTTCGGTTGTCAGACCGATACTGCCGTAGAGACCCCATCGTTTCCCGCCATACATATTATATATACCTTTCATGGGGATGCCAAGATAATGGATGGTCTGCTGCTCACGAATGGTGTTACCATCGGCACCCATCTCAAAGTCAGAGTTCAAACGACTGTAATTGAAACCAGACTCCAGTCCGAAGCGATGATTCAATCTATACTTCAAAGCTAACGACCATGTTACAGGCATCTGGTGATGACTCGTTCGCAGAATCTTATTCTCTCCAGGACGATTGGCATTGTTCAAGGCGATGCGCATGATGACACTACGGGTTATAGGACTCACAACATCAGGATTATTTGCCAGATAGGTAGCATAATCAGACCAGTTGTCAATGCTGCTCGATATGATCGGACTTGGGGATGGACCTGGCAAAGACTGTGCATCCGACGGTGCGGGTTTAAAGCTGAACGGCTGATTATAACGCTTCTGCTCATCGAACTGCCCTGAGTATGCCAGTTGCAACGACCAATTCTTAACGTTATTAGTACTGATGGTTGACTTTCCGGGGAATAAGTCAGCTACATCATATTGCGGCAACTCTACTATGCGTATCGTCTTCGTTGTATCGTTCGGTATAGTATCACCTTGGGCAACCGTATTAAACAAGGTGTCTGCCATCATAGAATCCGTAACCTGAGCGATTAACGGTGGAAGAGTATCTGTAGCAACAGTGGTTGTACGATGTATAGGCTGCATTCCCAACGTGCCGTTGCCCATTGGCTTTACCCGTAGCCTTTGAACAATCAGAGGCTCTTGTGATGACGATTGGTGCTCACCCTCATCTCCTGTCCGAGAATCTTTCCGCGATTCTTTCCTTGTATCTTTCTGTTTTGCAACAACAGGTTTTTCATCCTTGATGGGAGTGTCCCCTTTCCTGAATAGGTAGAACGTAATGGGAACAAGTAGCAACAGAAGCACGGCAGCCCAATACTGCTGCATCATCTTTCGGAGCATCTTCTTCGCCCGTGCCAATTGTGATGATGACGAATGTGGCTCAATGCCCAGCATATCAGCAATCTCTTTATGTGACATCCCTTCAAACACAGAGAGTCGGAATACCTGACTATAGCCCTCCGGCAGACGGTCAACGAGTTGTAAGACATCCTCAAATGGTACACCTCTCACTCCACTTCCACCTTCAGGCATCTGCAAATGCTCTGCTTCCTCCAGTGGCACAAAAGTCATCTTCGCCAGATGGTCTTTATATTTCGAGGCCACATTTCTCGTTATCGACATCATCCATGCCTCTGCTTTTCCGTTATCGCGGAGCTTGTCAAAAGAGGTGAAGATAATCACGAACGAGTCATGCAAGACATCGCTGATGGCTTGTTCATCGCTGATATACCGACGGCATACACCCCTCATTTTCTGGGCGTATGCCTTGTACAGTTCTCCAAGGGCATCCGCATCACCCTGTCTGCACCGTTCTATCAGCCGTGTAACTTCCATTGAAAACATGATGTCTCTATCTATTATGTCCAATCATCATGTAAAAGACTGCACGGGAATTATAACTTTTTTTTCTTATGAGCAAAATTCTACAATAATCTATACAGGTGAAATGACAGAATCTTGTTGATGAAACGTAAATGTTATAAGAATTATTGTTTTGTCATTGGAGAGTCAATTCAGTCTTTTGACAACCCACGAACAATTACCACTAATGTAGTGTAATGCTTTCGATTGACTACTTCCAACCTAATTTGCAAAAAGAACGACCCGGTTAAGCACCTTAATTTGTTTACATTTAGTCACCAACACCGACTAAATATAGTTAATTTTTTGTTAATTTGATATTAAAAGAACATTAATATGGCGACTAAATCAATTTTATTTATATCTTTGCATGGATTAAAAAAAAGATCCGTAAAGCGGTCTTTCAATGAGATCAAACTACAAGTTGTCAGAAAACATTATTAATTTTATAAACCTAAAAATTTAAGATCATGATTATCGGTATTCCAAAAGAAATTATGCACGATGAAAATCGCGTGGCTTGTACTCCAGAAACAGTTGGTAAATTCGTAAACGACGGCTTTAAGGTGCTCGTTGAGAAAACTGCCGGTGAGGGTGCTCTGTATCACGATGAGGACTATATCAAGGCTGGTGCTACCATGGTAGAGGATCCTGTTGAGATCTACAACACTGCTGAGGTTATCCTGAAGGTAAAAGAGCCGCTGTTCAATGAGAAGTTAGGTAAGCACGAGGTAGAGCTGATGCACAAGGGTCAGTATCTGATTACCTTTATCCATCCGGCATCTCCCGTGAACCACGAGATGGTAAAGAAGCTCACCAAGCAGGGTGTTACCGCTATCACCCTCGATGGTATTCCACGTATCTCTCGTGCACAGAATATGGACGCACTGACATCCATGAGTACCTGCGCAGGATATAAGGGTATCTTGATGGCTGCCAACCACCTGACCACCTTCATGCCTCAGATGTTCACCGCTGTGGGTCGTATCGAGCCCGCCAAAGTGATGGTTATCGGTGTGGGTGTTGCCGGTCTGCAGGCTTTGGCTACCGCTAAGCGTCTGGGTGCTATCACCTACGCTGCTGATATCCGTCCGATGGCTGCTGAGAATGCAGGCAGTCTGGGTGCCAAGACGGTAGAGACAGGTGTTCCTGCAGAACTCGCTGTTGGTGAGGGCGGTTACGCACTTCGTTTGCCGGATGACGTGCTGATGGTTGAGCGCGACAAACTGAAGGAGACCATCCAGCAGATGGATATCGTCTTCTGTTCTGCTCTGATCCCGGGTAAGGTGGCTCCTATCATCATCACCGAGGAGATGGTAAAGGGTATGAAGCGTGGCTCTGTCATCGTTGATATCTCTATCGACCAGGGTGGTAACTGTGAGTTGACTCCTGCCGGCGATGTTATTACGAAGTACGGTGTTACCCTGATGGGTGTGAAGAATATCCCGGGCTTGCTGCCAACAAGTTCTACATGGATGTTCTCCAACAACATGTACAATCTCGTGAAGTATCTCGTGAAGGACAACAAGGTTGTGCTTGACCGCAACGACGAGATTGTAGCAAAGAGCTTGGTATGTATCGACGGTGAGTTGGTACACGTAGGTGCTCGCGAGGCTATGGGTTTGAACTAATAATCGGCTATACGACATGATACACCCTGTCATCCTGATTATAGTATTCCTGGTATGTACGGTCTGTGGATATTTTATTATCAAGACCGTACCCAGTCTGCTGCATACCCCGCTGATGTCGGGTATGAACGCCTTGTCGGGTGTTACCATTGTTGGTGCCATCACCGCGACTGGCTACTCATTCCTGTCTGAGGCAGGTGTCTCTGTAGCAGCCCAGGTGATTGGTATGCTGGCCATTATCCTGGCAACCATTAATGTGGTGGGTGGTTTCGGTATCACCCATCGCATGCTTCGAATGTTTAACAAGAAAAACAAAGAGTAGGCCATGACGATCATACAAATCATTATCAGCATCGTGCTGTCAATAGCCGTGCTCGTGGGCATCTCTATGATGAGTAAGGTGCGCACAGCTGTCAATGGTAATCTGTTGTCGGCATTGGCTATGCTCGTAGGCGTGATTGCCACCTTATTATATAGTGGGGTGCTGAGCGCCTGGACCATCTACCCGGCCATTATCATCGGTGCGCTGATCGGTGCCATGATGGCACAGCGTGTCAAGATGATACAGATGCCGCAGATGGTTGCTTTGTTCAACGGACTGGGTGGTGGTGCCTCTGCTTTGGTGGGAATACTCTCTGCCACGATGCTGGGCTTCAGTGCTGAGCAACAGGCAGAGATGACGGCAACCGGCTATATGCCGTTCGTGAAGTTCACGGCGATGTTAGCCATTGCCATCGGTACGATCACCTTGGTAGGTAGTCTGATAGCCGCAGGAAAACTGCATAGGGTACTGCCGCAGAAACCTGTTGTCTTGCCGAACCATTCGCTCTATACGATTATCTTTCTGCTGCTGACCGTAGGTTTGGTACTTGCCAGTATATGGGACACGAACATGACCGTGCTCGTTGTGGCATGTATCGTTACCTCTTGTCTCTTCGGCGTGTTCTTCTCCATCCGTGTGGGTGGTGCCGATATGCCTATCACGATATCCCTGCTCAACTCCCTGTCGGGTGTGGCTGGTGCTATCGCCGGTATGGCTATCAGTGATATCTTCCTCGTTGCCGTAGGTGGTATCGTAGGTGCTTCCGGCTTGTTGCTCACACAGATTATGTGTAAGGCGATGAACCGCAGTCTGATGAGCATCCTTCTGGGTGGTAAGACACCTGTCAAGAAGAGCGCTAATCCCGTGAAGGAAGAAGCAAAGGTAGAGGAGAAAGAAGAAGTGGCTGTTGCCGCTGAGCAACCTGTTGCCAAGAAGACTGCTGCTGATGTGCTCGTCGAAGCAAAGGATGTCATTATCGTTCCCGGTTATGGCATGGCCTTGGCACAGGCACAGCATCAGGTCAAGCAGTTGGCTGACCTCTTGGAGGGGCGTGGAGCACGTGTCCGTTATGCCATCCATCCGGTGGCCGGTCGTATGCCAGGACACATGAACGTGCTGTTGGCAGAGGCTGATGTGCCCTACGAACAACTCTACGAGATGGATCAGATTAACGATGACTTCAAGAATACTGATGTAGCGATCGTCATCGGAGCCAGCGACGTGCTGAATCCTGCAGCAAGAAATGCCGAAGGTACTCCTATCTACGGTATGCCGG
>CADBSW010000145.1 GCA_902797505.1 uncultured Prevotellaceae bacterium
ACCCGCTGCCACGTGTCAACGAGATTGCCTATGACGTGGATGAGAACCCGCATGCCTACTACATCCAGCAGGCACAGAACGGACTCTATGCCCGTGAGGCCATTATCTGCGACGTGCTCGGCATCACGCTCGAGGAAGTGATTAATGATAAGACGATAATTGAGTAGTGAAGAGTGTAGAGTGAAGAATCTAACGACCTTAAGGACTTTAAAGACTTTAAAGACTTTAAGGACTTTAAGAACCTTCGAATAATAAAAAGAAAATATGATGAACAAGAAAGAACGACTGGTAGCCGCCATTGAGAACGGCACTGTGATTGACCATATTCCGGCAGACAAGACATTCCAGGTAGCCAATATGCTGCGTCTGAATGAGTTGCCCACCACCATCACCATCGGTAACAACTACATCTCAAAACTGGTGGGAAAGAAAGGTATCATCAAGGTGGAGAACAAATACTTCACCAACGAGGAGATCTCACAGTTGTCGGTTGTTGCCCCCAACGTAGTACTCAATATCATCAAAGACTATGAGGTGATCGAGAAAAAACGTGTAGAGACACCCGACATGCTGCAGGGCATCGTGAAGTGTAACAACCCGAAGTGCATCACCAACAATGAACCGATGGCCACCATCTTCCATGTCATTGACAAGGAGCATGGCATCCTGAAGTGCCACTACTGTGACAAAGAGCAGGATATTAATCAGGTGGAGTTGGTGTGAGGGACAATTGACAATTGAGAATTGATAATTGATAATTTTCGGAGCAGAGAGAGTTGCGATAAACCCTCATCGCGGACTTGATCCGCGATCTGCTGCGGAGAAATACGGATGAGATTCCGGGTCAAGCCCGGAATGAGGGAAATCAATAATCGCCGAAGGCAATTAAGAATTGAAAATTAATAATTAATAATTTGGTTATTAAGTGAGTTATGTGTACCTTTGCTCCCAATCTTAATAACTCATTAAAATATTTAACAATACAATGAAAAAAGACGTTGAGATCTTTGATCTCATTGAAAAAGAGCACCAGCGCCAATTAAAAGGCATGGAGTTGATCGCATCGGAGAATTTCGTAAGTGATCAGGTGATGAAAGCAATGGGCAGCTATCTGACCAACAAGTATGCTGAGGGTTATCCTGGTAAGCGTTACTATGGTGGATGCCAGGTGGTTGACCAGGTAGAACAGTTGGCTATCGACCGTGTATGCAAGTTGTTCGGTGCCGAGTATGCTAACGTACAGCCACACAGTGGTGCACAGGCAAATGCCGCCGTGCTGCTGGCCGTACTGAAGCCCGGTGATACCTTTATGGGATTGAACCTTGATCACGGAGGTCACCTCTCACACGGATCAAAAGTGAATACCAGTGGTATCCTGTACAATCCGATTGGTTACAACCTGAATAAAGAGACTGGTCGTGTGGACTATGATGAGATGGAAGCTCTCGCACTGGAGCACAAACCGAAGTTGATCATCGGTGGTGGTTCTGCTTACAGTCGTGAGTGGGATTACAAGCGTATGCGTGAGATTGCCGACAAGGTAGGTGCCCTGCTGATGATCGACATGGCTCACCCTGCCGGACTGATTGCTGCCGGATTGCTTGACAACCCCGTGAAATACGCACATATCGTTACCTCTACTACTCATAAGACCCTGCGCGGTCCGCGTGGCGGTATTATCCTGATGGGTAAGGACTTTGAGAATCCTTGGGGATTGAAGACACCGAAGGGTGTTACGAAGATGATGAGCCAGTTGCTCAACAGCGCTGTCTTCCCCGGACAGCAGGGTGGTCCATTGGAGCATGTCATCGCTGCTAAGGCTGTTGCCTTCGGTGAGGCTCTGCAACCAGAGTTCAAGGAGTGGGCACTGCAGGTAAAGAAGAATGCCAAGGTGCTTGCCGACGAACTGATCAAGCGTGGCTTCTATATCGTGAGCGGTGGTACAGACAACCACTCTATGCTCGTAGACCTTCGTCCGAAGTATCCTGAACTGACAGGTAAGGTGGCTGAGAATGCACTCGTTGCCGCTGACATCACCGTAAACAAGAACATGGTGCCGTTCGACAGTCGCTCTGCCTTCCAGACATCTGGTCTGCGCCTCGGTACACCGGCTATCACCACACGTGGTGCCAAGGAAGATATGATGGTGCTAATCGCTGAGTTGATCGAAGAGGTGCTCAACGATCCTACCAACGAGGAGGTGATCGCTCGTGTACGTGCTAAGGTAAACGAGACGATGAAGAACTATCCACTCTTCGCATACTAAATCACCTTATTTAATATATAATAGAGAGGCTCGTCCTCTCTATTATTTTTTTACCATATATGATGCTACTTACACTACTCTGCTCAATACTACTGAACACCACGACACCGCAAGAGACGAAGGTAGACACCCTACCCTCTAAATCCTCGCATATCGGTGCACAGGTATCGGTATTGCCAGGAACGGCCATCAGTGTAGACCGTTATCAGAAGACCTGGATGAAGAAGCATTATAATATGGCTATCGACGCACGACTCAACTACCGTTCTTTACCCAAAGACAGCGATCACTTTGCGGAGGATTACCACTACCCTACACTATCGGTAGGTATGAGGTATCACTTCAACCACGGGGTGACGATGCATAAGGATAAAGCCGACTGGCCCGGTATCATCGAAACAGACTTCGACTCACAGATGGGAAATATCGTGAGTGTCTACGGGGCGTTCAGTCGTCCGCTACTAAGGAAGAATCGTTGGGAGATCGACTATACGATCATAGCTGGCACGGGATACAGTCATCGTAAATATGACAAGCAGTCACAGATATACAATGAGATGATCGGAGCCAGATGGCTGATATTCTTCGGATTAGAGACATCGCTCAGTTATCAGTTTTCCAAAGACTTTGCCATTCAGGCAGGCCTCACCTTCTATCATCATAGCAACGGGGCTATAAACCGTCCGAACAAAGGATGTAATGTGGTAGCGCCACAGATAGGTGTCAGTTACCGACCGTATCAAGAAGAGACAACGGTGGAGAAGATCCGCCGCCATCCTTTCAAACCTTTTATCTACTGGAATGTCAGTCCTGGAATCGGACTGCGCACCTTGTTCGAGGAATGGCAGATAACACAATACTCACTGCCGCAAGATGATCCAGACCACCACACAGATCAATTCAAGACCTATATCACCTATTCCCTGCAAGCCGACATGATGTATCGCTATGCCCGCAGATGGGCATCGGGCATTGGCATCGATCTCTTCTACGGCGATTACTACAAACGGGCACAGGAGTTGAACGAGAGATATGATCACACGGAGAAACTCAGTCCGTGGTCATTAGGCATCTGTGTAAAGCATGAGGTATTCTATCACCGACTGTCATTAGCGATGTCTGCAGGCTATTATCTGCATCGAAAGATGGGTGAGTTAGCCCGTCAGCAGGAGAAGTCTTATTATGAACGTATAGGCATCAACTATGTGATACCCGGACTTGGGGGTATCAAGATCGGTGCCCATGTAAAGGCCCATCTCACAAAAGCTGATCTTACAGAACTTGTAATAAGCGTTCCAATTGTAAAAGATCGTCGTCTGTTGTCATCCAACTGGTGACAAAGCGGCATACCTCATGATCTTCATCATAGTCACACCACTTGCCGAAGATCACATCCTTGGATAATTTTTCCTTCTGTTCTTTCGTGAGGATGACAAACTGCTGATTGGTGGGAGAATCCAAGAAAAAAGGAATCTGGTATTTCTTAAAGAGATTCTTCAACTGCATAGCCTTCTGCATAACATCCTGTGAGATACGTAGATAAAGATGATCCGTAAACAAGGCATCGAACTGCACGCCTACCAGTCGGCCCTTTGCCAACAAGGCACCATGCTGCTTGACGGTAGTGAAGAAATGCTTCGGGGTATTGTTATGCGTAAAGACAACAGCCTCACCACAGAGCGCACCCACCTTGGTTCCTCCTATATAGAATGCGTCACAGTGATGCGCCAAGAACGGCAGGGTGATATCATTATCAGGAGCCATCAGACCATAACCCAGTCGTGCACCATCGATAAAGAGCGACATCTCGTATTCCTGACAGATGGCATAGATATCAGTCAGTTCTTTGGCTGTATACAATGTACCATACTCTGTGGGGAAAGTGATATAGACAAGACCGGGGAACACACAATGGTCTTTGTTCTCATCATGATGGAAGGTGATAAGCCAGTTACGTAAGTCTTCCGCATGAATCTTCCCATGATGCTCCGGGAGGGTGAGCACCTTATGCCCCGTCATCTCCACGGCTCCCGACTCATGTACGTTGATATGAGCGGTGTTGGCTGCCAAGACCCCTTCATAGAGTTGCAGCATCGCATCGATGACCACCATATTGGTCTGAGTACCGCCAACCAGGAAGAACACTTCAGCATCCGGACACTCACAAGCCTGGATGATCTTTTTGCGGGCAGCCTCACTAAACTGATCAAAACCGTAACCGGAAGTGAGTTCCTGATTCGTATCTATCAGGTGCTGCAGCACCTCGGGATGCACACCGTTGTTATAGTCGCTCTCGAAAGAAATCATTTCTCTTCTTCACTGAAGTTATAACTGGATCCATCGAAACAGTGCGTACAAACCTTACACTTCGGTAATCCGATGGCATGTAAGAGGGTCTCTATCTTACTGAAACGAACACTGGTAAGTCCGAGACGCTTACCGATCTCCTCCACCATCCTGTTATACTCAGGACTGTCGGTGGTGGCGTATTCCTTCAGTTTGGCGTTGGGATCTCCCTCAAAGTCGTTGATGATTCTACGGGTAATCAACTCCAGATCTGATTTCGAGGCAGTAAAGCCGATGAAAGGACAACTATATACGAGCGGTGGACAGGAGATACGCGCATGCACCTCTTTGGCGCCATAGTCGAAGAAGGTCTTTACATTGTCACGCAGCTGTGTACCGCGCACGATAGAGTCATCGCAGAATACCACACGCTTGCCCTCCAAGATGGCACGGTTGGGAATCAGTTTCATCTTTGCCACGAGGTTACGCCGACTCTGCTTACTGGGGGTGAATGATCGTGGCCATGTGGGTGTATACTTCAAAACGGCACGTTTGTAAGGAATATTACTGCCCTCGGAGAAGCCGAGTGCCATGCCGACACCACTGTCGGGAATACCACAGACGCAATCGGCCTCGATAGAATCCTCTGTACCCATCACCTTTCCGATCTCTTCTCTTACAAATTCGGTGTTGATCTGCTCGTAGTCACTGGCAGGGAATCCATAGTATACCCACAGGAAAGAACAGATCTGCTCTCTCGGGAAGGCAGGCTTCAGCACCTCAAAGGAATCAGCCTTGATCTTAACGATCTCACCGGGACCCACATCACGCACTGGTTGAAAGTCGAGGTTTGGCAATGCAGCCGTCTCACTGGCCACAGCATAGGCCCCATCTTTCTTACCTATTATAATAGGTGTACGTCCTAAGGCATCACGGGCAGCAATGATACCATCCTCTGTCAGGATCAGCATCGAACAAGAGCCTTTCACCTTCTGATACACCAGGTTGATGCCATCCACGAAGGTGTCGCCCATATTGACGAGCAGCGCTAACAACTCAGTCTGATTGATATTGTTCGCACTCATCTCACTGAGGTGCATCCGCTTGTCTAACAGTTCTTGTGCAATCTCACGCAGGTTGTTCACCTTTGCTACGGTAACGACAGCATATCTGCCTAAGTGCGAATTGACCAGGATAGGCTGTGGATCGGTGTCACTGATGACACCCAGTCCTGAAGAACCGGTGAAGCTGTCGAGCTCACCCTCAAAACGACTACGGAAATAGTCGCGCTCCAAACTGTGAATACTACGTGAAAAACCTTTATCCTGATCGAAGGTTACCAAACCGGCACGCTTGGTTCCTAAGTGGGAATGGTAGTCTGTTCCGTAAAACAAATCGTTTACACAACTTCCTACCGATACTGTTCCAAAAAAGCCACCCATTGTCTTGTTTTATTTCTTTTGCTGCAAAGTTAATGGTTTTCTATGAGAAAACAGAAAAGATAGTATTTATTTTAATATTATTTTTGCCAAGAGTTTCGATGTAACACGATTATGGATAAAAATATTTCGAATTAAAACTTATTGAAAGCTTTTTGTAAAAACAACCATTGTTATTCATCATAGATTGTCTCGTCTGCGATACCTGCAGCAGCCAGAGCCTCCTTTCGCTCCACACAGGTGCCACACTTTCCACAATGATGCTCACCACCCTTATAGCAGCTCCAGGTCTTGGTGTAGTCGATGCCCAGCGCCTTACCCTTCATGGCAATGTCTGCCTTGGTAATATCGGTATAGGGAGCCAATATCTGTATGCCAGGGTATGTGCCTTCCTGCGTGGCTTTGCTCATCGCCTCTACAAAGGTATGACGGCAATCGGGATATATCGCATGATCACCACCGTGATTGCCCATCATCACATACTTCAAGTTATGACTCTCTGCGATACCGGCAGCGATCGACAGCATGATACCATTACGGAAAGGGACGACCGTGGATTTCATATTATCATCCGCATAATGGCCTTCGGGAATGGCATCACCACCCTCTAACAGACTGCTGCGGAAATACTTTGGCATGAACGCCAGATCAATGACGATATGTGGGATGCCCAACAACTTACAATGGTACTCCGCAAAGGGAATCTCCTTTGCGTTATGGTTACTGCCGTAACTGAAACTCACACCCAGAGCAATACGGTCCTTAAAATCATACAGCAGGGTGATGCTGTCCATCCCCCCGCTGACGATTAATATACTATCCTTCTTCATAAAAATTATTTTGCCGCAATGCACTCGATCTCTACCAAGGCGCCCTTAGGAACAGACTTCACTGCGAAGGCACTTCTTGCGGGGAACGGCTCACTGAAGAACTCTGCATATACCTCGTTCATTGCACCGAAATCAGCGATGTCGGACAAGAGAACGGTGGTCTTCACTACATTCTTCATTGACAGGCCGGCAGCCTCAAGGATAGCCTTGGCATTGGTAAGACTCTGACGTGTCTGTGCCTTGATACCCTCTGGGAACTCACCCGTTGCGGGGTCTATTGGTAACTGTCCACTTGCATAAACGAATCCGTTTGCTTCGATAGCCTGGCTATATGGTCCGATAGCTGCAGGCGCTTTTTCTGTACTGATTGCTTTCATAATTTCATTGTTATAATTATTGCGCAAATGTACGAAGATAATCTGAAACGCACAAACTTTTCACGTTTATTATTAATTCCCCAAACCGTCACTTTATCGTCGATTGACATCCCCGCTTGACATTTATCAACCATTGCTGTAAAAAACATTTAAAATAAATAGCATAATGACGTAGTTATCAAGATAATTTCTTAATTTTGCAATTGGTAAAAAGAGAATTTTATATTTAATATATTATAAGGTATGACAATTGATCAATTTAATTTTGCCGGTAAGAAAGCAATTGTACGCGTAGATTTCAACGTGCCACTCGATGAGAATGGACAAGTTACTGACGACACCCGTATCCGTGGTGCCCTGCCCACCCTGAAGAAGATCCTGAATGATGGTGGTGCTGTCATCATGATGTCTCACATGGGTAAGCCAAAAGGTAAGGTTAATCCTAAGATGTCTCTGAAGCAGATCGTTCCTGCTGTCAGCAAGGCACTGGGTGTTGACGTGAAGTTCGCTCCCGACTGTGCGAATGCTTCTGAGGAGGCTGCTGCCCTGAAGATGGGTGAGGCACTGTTGCTGGAGAACCTGCGTTACTATCCTGAGGAGGAAGGTAAACCAGTAGGTATCGAGAAGGATGCTCCTGAGTATGAGGAGGCTAAGAAAGCCATGAAGAAATCTCAGAAGGAGTTCGCTAAGAAACTCGCTTCTTATGCTGACGCTTACGTGATGGATGCTTTCGGAACTGCTCACCGCAAGCACGCTTCTACTG
>CADBSW010000146.1 GCA_902797505.1 uncultured Prevotellaceae bacterium
CTGCATGTAGATCATACCTGGCACATGACCTTCGAGCATCTTATCGATGGTGGTCAGACCGGGGTTCTGTATCTCCGACATTTTAAGCGATGTCACCGAGGAGGTCAACTTAGAGCGGTCGATATCCTGATAACCGATAACCACCACGTCATCCACATATTCGATGTCTTCTTGCATCTTCACATCGATATTCGCACGGTCACACACCACGATGCGCGGCTTCATACCGATGAAGTTATAGGTGAGCACCTCTTGTTCGGTAGCTGTTATATTGTACTTACCGTTCTCATCCGTTACCGTGTGTATCTTACTGTCACGTCCACGGACAGAGACGCCCGGCAACGGGTCGTTGTTATAGTCTGTCACGACACCATAGACATGGATGAGTTTACCCTTCTGAGATGATCTGATCACACAGACATCATCCTGCCAGGTACTTACCAACTTCAACTTGGGTAAGATACGGTCGAGGAAACCCTTCACGGTCTCGTTATCAGCAGTAGCGGTAACATGATCCGCATTCTTCACAACGGCTGAGTTGTAAACGAATTTCACTCCCGTTTTCTTCTTAATCGTCTGGAGTACATTCTCCAACTTCTCATTAGAGAACGACCCACTGAAATGCTGCTGCTGTGCCATGGCCATTAATGGCAAAAGCATAAGCAACAAGAAGCATAGCTTTTTTTTCATAAGATTGTAATTAGGTTAATATGAAAGTATGATTGTTTTTCCCTTGATTTCGTATTCCACCAGACCGGTCAAATGGATCAGTTTCATGAACTCGTCGACATTCTTGAAACGTGAGCACTCACCGGTGAACAACATATCCCGCAGATAATTATCGATATATACGACATGCACATCATACATACGCTCTATGTCGCTCATGACATCCTCCAGACGCTCATCCTGGAAATAGATGATGCCATCCTTCCATGCCGTGAAGCGACGGGTATCGACCTGCTGTACGACCGGTGTTTGTGCGCCTTGCTCCTGTACGACCTGCTCACCGGGATGCAACTCTGTGGTAGTGTTATTGGTGGTATAGGCAACACTTCCCGACACGAGCGTCACGCTGGTTGTCTCACCGGCATAGTCACGCACGTCGAAGGTTGTACCCATCACCTTCACCACGCCTTGGGAACATTGTACGGAGAAGGCATCACCCGTATGTGCCACGTCGAAGAAAGCCTGTCCGCTTACAGCCACCTGTCGGTCACCATGAAAAGAAAGAGGGAACGACAGGGTGGTCTCGGCATTGAGCCACACATGCGTGCCATCACTCAGGATCAGGTCATACTGACGACCGCGGGGAATGGTCAACTTAACAAGTTCTTCATGATGGGCACCATCTACGCTGATGGTATTGCCCTTCGTGGTAATACTGGCATCACCCAATGTCGTACCACCCTCTGACAGCACGATGACATCACCATTGGGCAACTCCAGTCTCGGTTGTGCAGAAGAGTAGAAAGGTATCGCCTTCTGCTGGGCAACCAGCTTCTCCGAACTGTCGGTTGTCTGCCCTACCTCATGAGCCGTTATCACGCCTTGCTCTTCAACATCATGACGGGTGATGTGCACAAAGACGAAGAGAGCGGCCACAACGGCAGCTGCCAATAAGGAATACCTGACGATCATCGTACGACGGTTTCTCGCACGTTGCTTCGTCTTGACGTTGTTCATAAACGTATCATACGCCTGGTCGGCATCGTAATGGTCGTATCTCTTCAGGTGCGAGGCAGCATCACCATGACGATATTCCTCTGCTACCGACTGGAGATGCTCGTCGGCATGCTCATCCAGACGATCGGCAACGATATCGTCTATTATTTTCTCAAACTTATCTTGGTCAGTTGTCATATCCTACTTTTTCTAAACGTTAATCTACTCTTTTAATGCAGAAAACGGAAAAAGTACTATTCGAAAGGAGAAAAATGGGAAAAAAATGTGTATAGATAAAAAAATATTACAGGAGCATGATGAGCGGAGAACTGGTTGCCTGACTTCTCAGTTCATCAATCGCTTTAGCTTTAGTGTTCTTTACGGTATTGATCGAGATATTCAGTTCTTCCGCAATTTCCTTGATTGACTTCCCTTCAATCGTCTTCACAATGATCTCCCTGCGCCGTTCACTCAAGCATCTGATGCCCATCCACAGACGACGATACATCTCTTCTCGTATAGACACGGCAAACTCATCATCGGTCCACCCTATCTTCTCGATATCATTAAGAACCGTATTGGAGGCATGGATATTCACCACATTCTTTTTTGAGCGATGGATAGAAAGACAGTTTTTGTATACGGCGCGATAAAGATAAAAGGTCAGGTGATGCGTATCGTTGAACAGAATCTGCTTATGCCATATATTGACAAGTGTCTCTTGCACGATATCCTCGGCCTCAAAACTGCTATCGACATAATTCTCGGCATAACAGCACAGCGCAGAATAATAACAGTTGAAGAGAACTTTCCACGCTCCCTCATCTCTCTCGTTGATCTGCTGTATGTTTAATTCTGTATCCGTCAAATCAATACGTCTATTAAATATGTTGCAAAATTAATAAAAAAAGAACAAATCAATAAGAAAGCAATCGATCAAATGAAAGAATTAACACAAATTTGGAATAATCATCGTTATGCCGATTATTGTCCCTAATTGATTTTGATGATGGTACTTAACTACTTGACCATACAGTCGATCGTTTTTTAATGATTAATCCCAACAAAAATGGTGATATAATTTCATATGAAAGGTGATATATTTACTCAAAATATATCACTAAATCACATCTGAAAAGTGATCAAAACCGACAGGAAAAGGTAAAGATGAAGATCAGGAACTTCATCATCAACTACAAAACATATAAAAATATTTACATTGGCGAGAACTTTACAACGTGTAAAAATTTTTAAAAAAGGGATTTTGGTAATTCACTTTTTACTTTTAAAACTCTGTATCTTCTTATATTTCAATATTTTACAAAACACCTATTATCTAATACTTTACAAGATTTCAAATCACCGTGGTGAATTACCAATACCCCACTTTTTGAAAAAACCGATTTAGGAGCTGTTATTTGATTTGCAACTATTAACATACCATAACTAATATTTAAAATCTATTTTGATGATTATTCGTACTAAATCTATACACCTTTATCACAAATATTTGCCTGTTCGAAAGAAAAACAGTACCTTTGAGGCACGAAAAACGCCGAGGCTGTTCACACACTTGTATCGGCAGACCATTTAATAACAGATCAATCATATGAATAACCTGAAAACGATGAACCATTTAGCGCTGCTCTGCCTGATAATGACATGCATGGCATGCGGAGAAAAAAAGAATGAGACGACGATGATGTTTACAGACGATGTAGAAATGGCCCTTGCTGATAGCGGGCACATCCGGATAGACAGTATGGAGTGGACCAGGACACCTGGCGGGGTTGAGATCACAGACGATACGATACGTATCACCACGGCACCCAAGACCGACCTCTGGCAACGCACCTACTATCATTTTCAGAACGACAATGCCCCTGTTCTTCAGATGAAGACCCGGAAGAAATTCTTCAGTTTTGTGGTGAAGACCGACTTTACAGACAGTCATCACCGTTTTGACCAGTGTGGTATCGTGATGTATCTCGATAGTGAGAACTGGCTGAAAGGATCGGTTGAATACGAGAACAACGAGTTTCAGCATCTGGGCAGCGTGGTTACCAACGATGGTTATTCCGACTGGGCCACGACCGCCATCCCCGCTGATGTCAAGACGATGTGGTACCGGTTCTCACGCCGTGAGGACGACTACTGCATCGAGTGCTCCAACGACGGCGTAACCTTCAGTCAGATGCGTATCTGTCATATGCAGGCGGCAGCCGACGAGATCACCTTCGGTATCTATGCGTGCTCACCTGAAGAGTCATCGTTTACCGCCGTATTCTCAGACATGAGGATTACCGAGTGCGCCTGGAAAGCTCATGACGGTCAGCAGCCCGACAAGAAATAGAACGTGCAAACCGGAATGTCTATGATGGAATCATATATGACTGCAGGATAGGCGCCAACGCCGTGCTTTCGCCAGGCACGCTGCTGAAACCCAAGACCATCGTACGACGACTCGAACTGGTAGAACAAGATCCTTTATAATAATGCTACACCTGAACAAAGTTCACCATATCGCCATCATCTGCTCAGACTACCAGCGGAGCCTTCACTTCTACACGCACATCCTCGGTATGACAGTAATGGCCGAGCATTATCGGGAGAGTAGACAATCCTACAAGACCGACCTTGCCCTGGGCGATGAATACGTCGTAGAACTCTTCTCCTTCCCATCGCCGCCACCGCGCGTGACACACCCCGAGGCGGCAGGCTTGCGGCACCTAGCTTTCGAAGTGGACGATATCATAGAGACCGTGCAAGAGTTGGATGCCATGAGTGTTGAGCATGAAGAGGTGAGGACCGATGAATATACCGGCAAGCGGTTCCTCTTCTTCCAGGATCCCGATGGACTGCCGATTGAGGTGTATGAGAGAAAATAATCACGGATGCTATCTGGCATTATTGATCGTGGACGGAACGCTAATGATATTATGAACGCATGTGCAAATGAAGCGAATTACGATATCATTATCTAAAAAAAAACGGTTAAACAAAAAAAATATGCAGATTTATTCCTTTATTTGAAAGATAAAGCGTAATTTTGCAGGGCAAATTCGGGAAAACGTGCAAATAACGTGCAAATGCGTTGTCCGATCATGCGTAACGAATTAATGGAGAGGTGCTCGAGTGGCTGAAGAGGCACGCCTGGAAAGCGTGTAACCGGCGAAACCGGTTCGTAGGTTCGAATCCTATCCTTTCCGCAG
>CADBSW010000147.1 GCA_902797505.1 uncultured Prevotellaceae bacterium
GCCACCGAGCCCTCATCCCGGCCTCCGAGCCGGGATCTGCACCGAATAAAACACGCAGGAGATCGCGGATCAAGTCCGCGATGAGGGAGAGAAGTCCGCGATGAGGGGGCAAGCCCGCAATGAGGGTCATACTTGCAATGAGTGGTAGGGGGTAGGGGTAGACGTTATTCTTCACTCTTCACTTTTAACTTATATCCGTGTTTGTTAATAGCGCGGATGATCATTACTAAGGGAATCATCACAAGGATGTATAAAATGATGATTCCTATGATCACTGCCGGTATACTGAGGCCTGTGTCGGTTGCCGGAGCTCCTGTGATAAAGATCTCCCCGATAATCAGACATACGCACAGCAGCATGAAGGCGAAAAGATACATGGTGATAAACCTCCATATCGTGCCCCACCAGCCGTATCCAAAGAGTTGTTTATAGGCAATGAGATAAAGGAAAACATTCGCCCAAGCCAAGATGGGGAGGAAATAGTCACTGAAGATATTGACGACCATACTGAGTGATGCCAGAAACACCTGGATGAAGAATCCCTGTGGCAGCGAGTGGAAGGTGTTCTTGGGTGAATACCGGAAAGTTATCCATGTGGGCAAAATGAGCATGTTGGCCGCTAAGAGCATGGCCCATCCCAAGTTCTGCTCCGTCCAACCTTTTAACCAGCCGAGGACGTGCATCTTTCTGTCGACATCGACAAACCAGTCAGTAGGATTACCTAACAGGTATTTGAAAAGGGCATAGAAGACGGTTAAGATGAAGAGCATCTTTACCGGTGGGAAGGATATCTGGCGGCGACCGTTGATATAGTCGCTGATCAGGTATCCGGGGCGGAAGATCAGTTGAAGGAGCGTATAGGAGAGGGAACGGGAGTCCATTCCCCATAACAACAGGATTCCCGTGGCCACCGATTTCCAACCGATGGGTCCTAAGACGGCCCTCTGTCCGCAGTTAGGACAGAAGTTCCCCTCAAATTCCATATCACAGTTACAGCAGTGGTGCACGTTGCCTTTGTAGGCAGGTGTACCACTGCGTTTGAGGGGATTACGTTGCCACTCCTTGAATCTGTTGTATCGCTCCCTGAGGTTCATTAATAATTCTCAGCCTTCAGGTGGAAGTAGCTCTGCGGGTGGTCGCATACCGGACATACCTCGGGTGCCTGCTTGCCGATGACGATATGTCCGCAGTTGGCGCACTGCCAGATCATATCACCGTCACGTGAGAAGACGATGGCATCCTTGATGTTCTGCAGGAGTTTGCGATAGCGCTCCTCGTGATGCTTCTCGATGGCGGCCACACCACGGAATTTCTCTGCGATCTCGGGGAAGCCTTCCTCATCAGCCTCTTTCGCCATACGGTCGTACATATCCGTCCACTCGAAGTTCTCTCCGTCGGCGGCAGCGGCGAGGTTGGTCATCGTATCACTCACCTTACCGCCGTTGAGCAGCTTATACCACATCTTGGCATGCTCTTTCTCGTTGGCAGCTGTCTCCTCGAAGATAGCAGCGATCTGCACATAACCGTCTTTCTTGGCCTTAGAGGCGAAGTAAGTGTATTTGTTACGTGCCATACTCTCTCCGGCAAATGCTTCCTGGAGATTCTTCTCTGTCTTTGTTCCTTTTAATTCTTTCATATTGTTGTTGTTAAAAATAAACTCTAAACTTTAAATTCTTCACTCTTCACTCTTCACTCTTCACTTTATATTGTGATCTCTCCACGCAGGTTCTTGTCGAGGTAATAGCGGATCTTCTCCGGATCGGTGAAGTTACCCTGCAGATACATCAGTTTGGCGACGGCGCTCTCCACCGTGCCGTCGTATCCCGAGATAACCCCGGCGTTCTTCAGGTGGAAGCCCGTATCATAGCGCGCCATCTCCACCGTTCCTGCGGCGCACTGACTGATATTGATGACGTTGACACCCCGGTGGGCGGCCTCTTTCAGGATATTGAGCAGCCATGGGCGCTGTGGGGCGTTGCCACTGCCATACGACCGCATCACGATACCTTTGATCTCCGGTATGTCGAGCATCTTCGTCACGATATGATCCTGTATGCCGGGGAAGAGGGTGAACACCATGATATTCGGATCTGCGGCATAGTGAGGAATCATCGGTTGACTGAAATCGGGCTTCAGGATATGCTCCTCGTGATAGACGATATTGATTCCCGCATCCGCCAGATGGGGGTAGTTGAAACTGTCGAAGGCATTGAAACCATCGGCATTTATCTTTGTTGAACGATTGCCACGTAACAGACTGCCGTTGAAGTAGATACACACCTCAGGGACGATGGGTGTTCCATCCTCATGATGGGCAGCTGCTATCTCGATACTCGTCACCAGATTCTCTTTTCCGTCGGTGCGCAACTGTCCGATAGGCAACTGCGACCCCGTGAGGATTACCGGCTTGGTGAGGTTCTCCAACATAAACGACAGGGCCGAGGCGGTGAAGGCCATGGTGTCTGTGCCGTGGAGGATGACGAAACCGTCGTATTTGTCATAGCCGTCGGCGATGATCTTCACGATCTGCTCCCACAACTGCGGTGACATGTCGGAGGAGTCGATAGGCGGCGTAAACTGATACACATCGATACTGGTGGCGATGGTGTCGAATTCAGGCACCTGGGCTACGAGATGATGGAAGTCGAGCGGCTCGAGAGATCCGGTCTTTGGATTGATATCCATACCGATAGTGCCCCCAGTATATATCAATAATACTTTGTCTGTTCTCTGCATGGTATTCTTTGATTACATCGTTTACAAAAATATTTGTGCAAATATAAATTAAAAACTTCGATAATCCAAAAAAAAAACGTATATTTGCAAGAAATTCAATAATGCTTAAAAACAAGATTACTAGTATGAAACAATTTATGGACGACAACTTCCTGCTCGAGA
>CADBSW010000148.1 GCA_902797505.1 uncultured Prevotellaceae bacterium
GAAGGTAACAAATGCGACGATTGAAAAACGGTGCCTTCAGGCAGTGCGAGGACTGTTTGAGCGAAGCGAGTTCCGCAGCACAGTTTTTTAGAGTCGGATTTGTTCTGACCGGAGCGTGCAACATGGTCTCTCTTGGTTCCTTCTCTCTGTCAAAACAGAGAGAAGAACATGAAGGCTGGGGAGGGGCATTCTTCACTCTTCACTTTAAGCTCCTTCCCTCAACTCCGTCGGATACTGATTGAACTGTTTCTTAAAACAATTAGAGAAATAGCTGGGCGTATGGAATCCCACTTCAAAGGCAATCTCAGAGATGCTCTTCGTGGTGGTCGTTATCAACGTGTACCCTCGCTGCAGACGCATCTCACGCAACAACTCTACCGGTGAGATACCCGTGAGCGCCTTCACCTTCCGGTATAGCTGCACCCTGCTCATGCCTAATTCCTTGCCCAGATCATCCATCTTCACGTCAGGATCCGACATGTGCTTTTGGAAGGCAGCCTTGAGCGCATCGGCAAACAACTTATCCTGGGTGCTCAGCGCCGGTTGCTCCTCCGTCTGCTTGCCCTCGCTGAGATGACCGATCTGCTGACGACTCTTCAGCAGGTTATAGATACGGGCCACCAACAGCTGGGCACTGAACGGTTTGGTCATATAGGCATCCGCCCCGTGCTCATACCCCTCCATCTGTTGTGTCTCTGTGCTTCGGGCCGTAAGCAGTATCACGGGGATATGACAGGTGATAGCGTCTTCCTTGATCTTCCTGCATAGCTGCAGACCATCCATCACGGGCATCATCACGTCGCTCACCACGATATCGGGCACGCACTCCCTGCAGAGCTTCAGTCCGCTCTGTCCGTCGGGTGCCACCAGCACATAGAACTTATCAGCGAGCAACGTCCGCAGATAACGGCACATATCCGCATTGTCATCCACGATCAGTATCGTAGCCAACTCTTCGGTGTCATCCTGTTTCATCTGCGAGAGACGGTTCTCCTGCAGGTTGGTAACCCCTTCGGGCAACGACTCGGCCGTGCTGTCATCCACCCTGCCTGTCGTCTCCCCCATCTTAAACTCCAGCACGTTGGATACCACCTTCTCCAGTTGGATAACATTACGGTCAACGATCTCTATCAGTTCCTGTCCCTGTCCCTTGAGCATCTTTCCCTCTTTGAGTTCCTTGACAGGCCCCGCGATAAGCGTCAACGGCGTGCGCAACTGATGACGGGCATTTGTATAGAAGGCCGTCTGCTCATCGTTCATCGCCTGGATACGACGGTTCGTCCTGCGTGATTGCACCACCGCCCTCCATATCAGCAGGATGCCGGCGATGAGCAGCAGGATGGCAAGCGTTCCTATGAGAATGGTTTTCTTCTGCGCGTTATAGAGCCCTAAATACTCCTCCAGCTTATCCTGTATCGTCACGAGGTTCTCGTTCTGCTCCAGCATCTCACCACTGGTAGCTGCTATCACGTCGACATTCTCTGGCGTCACCATCATACCATGGAGCGCATTCTCCCGCTGGTATTTCTTCCCCGTGAGGATATCTATGGCCAGTCTGACGATTTCCTCACCGTGAGTGGGATACACATAAGTACCTATCTGATGACCCAGCTTGACGTAGTCCAAGCCCTCTCCCGGCATGCCGTCGATGCCTAAGATCTTGATCTTTCCTTCCATCCCCGACTCTACGACAGCCTTGTAGGCACCTGTCGCCATGCCATCGTTATGGCAGAACACGATATCGGGAACATGCCCCTTGCGGATTTCCTCCAGCACGATACGACAGGCCTCGTCGGATGTCCAGTCGCTCTCTATACAGACATACTCAAGATCCTGATGCCCCTCCATCGCCTGGGAGAACCCCTGGTGGCGCTCCTTGGCCGGAGAACTGCTCATCGAGGCGGTAACCTCCAGGATATGGGGCTTACGACCTGCTGCCGAGAGCTTCCTTGCAAGACTGAGCGCATAACTGCCCACCTGCTGACCGGCCTCCACATTATTACCACCGATAAACGCCGTATAATCCTCATTCTCTGCTTTCCTGTCGAAATAGATCACCGGGATACCCTTTTCACGCACCCTGCTGATAGCAGCAGAGATAGGTGCCGACTCATTGGGGGCCACCACCAGCAGGTCTATTCCCGAGGCTGCCAGACTGTCTATCTGCTTGATTTGTTTCTCCGTGTCGTCATACGAATGGGCGATGACCACCTTTGCCGACTGCTCATACAGGTGTTGTGCGGCAAGCATCTCACTGTTTACCTTGTCACGCCACCGCCCTTTAGAGCATTGCGAAACACCTATCTTATAAGTATCTTTCTGCTCTCCACAAGATGCGAGAGAGAGGTATCCCATGAGTATGACGATGATAAACGGAATGAGCGACTTCTTCATTTGTATATTATATTTAAGGTATATCGATTAATTATCGGCAAAGATACGAAAAATCTGAGTAAGCGAGAAGAAAAGGAACTTGTTTCTTTTCTCGAGCGTGAAGATTTTATCCCGTAAGTGAGCGAAAAACCAAAGAATGGAGAGAGTCCGGAGGCTCCGGAATCACAGTCCAAGTACTCCGGACTCCCAGTCCGAGTGGGCCGGACTCTCAGTTTTATGTACTAGGACTCCCAGTTTTATGTATTAGCACTCTCGCCGGTAATAAATAAATTCAGACGCAACTCTAACATTTGAAAGAACAAAATAACTGTAAATTATTTTGCGATACTCCCATTAATCCATATCTTTAAATAAGATAAGATGCACCTCAGCATAAAAAAAAATATAAATTTTTTGTTCTGCATTCGGTTTTCATTATCTTTGCACCACATATAGTTATTGAGGATGATCCAAAAAACAAGGAGCACATACGACTTTGAGGAGGTATACCGCAAATACTATTTGCGGCTGTATTACTTCGCGTATGACTTTGTGGAGGACATCGACATCAGTAAGGATATTGTGAACGAGGTGTTTGAGGCCGTATGGAAAAACTGGCAGCAGATAGACCAAGAGCGAATATGCAGCTATCTGTACGTGGGCGTGAGAAACAACTGCGTGAACCACCTGAGAAGGAACAGACCGACAGTAAGCTATGAGCAATTCCTGAATATCATCGCCGAGGAAGATACGGAATACTGGCTGGAGATGGAGGAACTGCTGCAGAATATCCTACACGAGATAGACCAGCTGCCACCCAAGACACGAAGGGTGTTCGAAGAATGCTACCTGAACGATCATACCTACAAGGAGGCAGCTGACATACTGGGGATAACACCCAGCGGCATCAAGAAACATATCGTGAAAGGACTGGCTACCCTGCGGCAACACCTCCACGTAAAGAAGAAATGATAAAAAAACAAAAAAAAGTACCCCACCGGCGGTTTGGGGTGTAGTAATAATAAAGAGCACAACTCATGAACGAAGAAGAAGAGAAGATCATAACCTGTGAAGATGAACAAGGATTGCCATCGCAACACGAGGAGCTGATGATACGGCGCGCCATGCGACGCAGAAAGGTAGTGGCACCCGACGTGGAGCAAGAATGGCAGTTGTTTAAGGCAACACATCAGTCCCTGTCTTCCGAGAAGAGGAAAGCCCATATCGTGGGATTCCTGCTCGGAGTGGCTGCCTCTGTGGCGGTATTCCTGCTGCTCTACCCCCTGCTGAAGCCTGACACACCACAACAGCCCGCAGTCAACGGCGTGCAGATATTCAGCGCCAACAACGAACCAACCGAGGTGATGCTCACACAAGACAAGGGGAAGCCCGTGGCCGTAAAAAAGGGCAACCTGGTATTCAGCAAGGACAGCACCAAACAAGAAGCGGTCTCCCTTAAGAAAACGCCACAGAAAATACTCACGCTCACCACGCCACGCGGCAAGGATTATAAGGTAACACTATCCGACGGCACACAGGTATGGATGAACGCGGAGAGCAAACTGGAATTCCCCGAGAAGTTCAACGGCCATACACGAGAGGTGATCTTACAAGGCGAGGCGTACTTCGAGGTGGCCAAGAACGCCAAGCAGCCATTCTTCGTGAAGACCGACTATTTCCACACCAAGGTGCTGGGCACCTCTTTTAATATACGCGCGTACTCTGAACGGGATGCCAACGTGGTACTGGTAGAGGGAAGCGTGGCCATGTCAACAAAAAAGAAAGGCGCCGAGCCCGTCATCTTAAAACCAAACCAACAGGCTACCCTGCAGGCACGACAATCGACACTCAGTATCAAAGAGGTGGACACCTACCCCTATACCCAGTGGCGCGACGGATTCTTCTATTTCGACGATACACCCATGATCGAGATCATGCAGGAGTTGGGCAGGTGGTATAACATCAATATCATCTTCGAGGAAGCGAAGTTTATGAACACCCACCTGCACTTCGTGGCGGAGCGGCGACTGCCCCTGGCTACCGTCATCAGGAATATCAACGACTTAGGTATCGTGAAAGTGGAGATACAAAAAGATGCCGTAATAGTTAATTAGTGTTTAAAAAGTGCCCGATTTTCATAATCTTGTGTACTAAAATTAGAATTACCCAATCATTTTTAACATACAAGATTATGAAAAAAGAAAAAGCACTGTTTGCATGGCTTTGTTTGGCCCTCTTGTTGGTGTGCATACCGTTGCATGCGCAGAACAAAGGCAACAAAGTGACACTTTCGTGTAATGACATGCCGCTGCCCACAGCCCTACGCAACGTGGAGAAGCAGTCGGGGTATTACAAGATCAACTTCAACCAGGATGATGCACGCCGCTACCGAGTGACGGCAAGCGTGAGGGATGCATCGGCAGAGGAGGCCGTCAGGAGTATTATCGCCGGACTGCCCTTCGCCCTATCGGTGAAAGACCGGTATATCCAGTTGAAGCGCACAGCCGATGTGGCACAGCCTGCCAAGAAAAACCAGGTACGGGGAAAGATTCTCGATGCACAAGGCGATCCGCTGATCGGAGTCACCGTACAGGTGGAAGGTACACAGAAGGGAACGATCACCGATGCGGACGGCAACTTCGTGCTGGATGACGTCAGAGAGGGTGAGATGCTCACCTACTCGTATATCGGCAAACGGCCGTTGCAGCGCAGGGCTTCGTACAAGCCGGTGGTGGTGATACTGGAAGATGAGGACGCCATGCTCGACGACGTAGTGGTGACCGGTTATCAGACCATATCACGGGAGCGGGCAACAGGAGCATTCGGAAAGGTGGATGCCGAGCACCTGGCACAGCCCACAGCCAATATCGGTGAGCGACTGGTGGGATCGGTAGCCGGACTGTCGGCCACCACCGATGTCAACGGTGATATATCATTCCAGATACGTGGACTCAGCACACTGGTGGCATCCAACAAAGACCCGCTGCTGATCGTTGACGGATTCCCCGTAGAGGCTTCTATCAGCACCCTGAACCCGAATAACGTGGAGAGCATCACCGTACTGAAAGATGCCGCAGCAGCATCTATCTGGGGTGCCAAGGCAGCCAACGGTGTGATCGTGGTCACCACCAAAGACGGTAAAGACGCACGTAATGCCAAGGGCGGCGTGAAGGTGTCGTTCAACACCATGCTGAAATACTCGCCACAGATAGACCACGACTACTCTACCGCTAACGCCTCTAACGAGGAGATCATCGACTGGCAGATATATACGTTTGAGAACAAGAATTTCGGGTATATGGCGCTCATCGGCGACGGTAACTCAAACAATAACCTGCGCTATAACTACAACTCGTACTCGAACCTCTTCGTGATGCTGAACGAGAACCGTCTGGGATATGTGTCGGACAGCGACCTGAACGCCTACATCGCCAAGATACGTACGCAGGATAACTCGCAGGAGATCAAGGACTACCTGCTGGACAACCCCTTTACGCAGCAGTACGACCTGAACATTGCCCAGAGCAGTGAGAAGGTGCATTCAAATATCTCGGTGATGTACGAGAACGGACAACAGTATCTCAAGGGCAACAGCAGGGACAAATATACGTTCAATGCCAACGCCACCGTCAATCTGTATAAGTGGTTGGACTTCAACGTCAACGGTACATTCTACTATAACAAACGGGAAAACAACGGTGTGGACTTCAAGGGTCCGGCCTTCGAAATGTTCTTCGACGATAATGGCAACTACACCGATGTGGTGCGCTCATACGCCAGTCTGAACGACCGCTTCTTCTACACACCGAATATCCACCGATATATGAACTGGGAGGCCTTCCCCTATACCGACTGGGGATACAACCCGGTGCAGGAGATGCGCGGTCATAACTACACCACCAAGACGATCAACGCACGTATACAGGCAGGACTGACCTTCAAGCTGGCCAAGGGCATCAGCTTCGATACGAAGTACCAGTATGAGCTGCTGAACACGGATACCAGGAATATCGATGACGAGAGCACCTGGTCGACACGATCAACCATCAATATCGCCTCTACATCAAACAAGACAAAGACGGGTGCCGTGACACCAAACCTGCCCCCAGGCAGCATCCTGAAGCAGAACCGCACGTATACCAACGCCTACAACTGGCGTAACCAGTTTAACCTGAACCGTACGTTCGCGGAGAGACACCAGGTGACATTCATCGCCGGTACGGAAATATCCAACCGCGTATATAAGACCGTGGTGAACCCGCCAACCTATGGCTATAACGACGAGACGCTGTCGGTGGGAAAGATCACGTCGCTGACCTACAAGAACTACTTCAACAGCAATACGACATTCTCTAACTATGTGAACAGCTATACCTACCAGCAGGACCGCTACTTCTCTGCCTATGGTAACCTGGCCTACACGCTGGATGAGAAATACACCCTGTCGGCATCAGCACGTACCGACGCCTCTAACCTGATCACGGATGATCCGAGCTACCGCTACGCACCCTTCTGGAGCATCGGCGCCAAGTGGATGCTGTCAAAGGAGAACTTCGCCAAAGACTGGTCGTGGCTCGACATGATGGCCGTACGCCTTACCTATGGTTTCAACGGTAATGTTGACCGTTCTACCTCCGTACAGCCGGTCATCGCTTATAACACCTCACAGAACGTGCTGTTGCAGGATTATACCGCCACCATCAGCAGTTATGGTAACTCGGCCCTGCGCTGGGAGAAGACAGGAACAATCGACTTAGGTATCGACATGAGCATCCTGCATGGAAAACTCACGGCGAAGTTGGATATCTACAACAAGAAGGGTACCGACCTGCTGGCCACCATCAGTCTGCCGGCCGTGACAGGTGCCGCCACCAACAAGGTGAACGCCGCCGAGATGACCAACCGGGGATTTGAGTTGGAGTTGGGTACCAACCAGCGCTTTGGTGACGTGAGATGGCAGGGATCGTTGATGATCGCCTATAACAAGAATGAGATCGACAAGATGTTGCGCACCGCCTATACAGGATATGAGTTGAGCGGACGTGCGGAAGACGACAGCGGTTCGTCGGCCGACGTACGCTACCGTGCCGGTTATAACGCCAACACCCTGTGGTCGTATGCCTATGGCGGTATGATCAATGTGGGCACCACCGACAAACCGGCCTATTATCCCTCTATCATGCAAGGCGACGAGAAGGTGGCACTGGTATCCAACCAGTCGGGCGACTGGAGTGACTACATGATCAACTCCGGCACGTCGGTAGCCCCGTGGAATTTCAGCTTCGCCAATACGTTCAGCTGGAAGAACTTCGACCTGTCGTTCCTCTTCACGGGAAAGTTCGGGCATAAGTTCCGCAGTCTGTCGTTCAACTACCCGATACGTACCAATATCCTTCCGAACAAGGCTATGGCAGACGTGATCGCACAGAATGGCGACACCTACATCCCCTTTGCGGCAGCACCCTACACCGACTATCCCCTGGCATCGGCCGTGGCAAGTGACATGAACTGGTGGACACGCTATACCCGATTTATGGATTACGGTATAGAGAGTGCTACGCTGATACGATTCCAGGAGATCACCTTGGCATACACCCTTCCGAGAAACATCGTGGAGAGAATCGGTATCGGCGGCCTGAAGATCTATCTGAAGGGCAACAACCTGCATACCTTCACGTTTAACAAATACGACGAGGATCCGGAATTCCCACTCGGCACCATCAAACCGGTGGCTGCATACACCCTCGGCTTAAATATAACACTCTAATCTTTCGTACAATGAAAAAGTATTTCAATATATCCGTCATTTTGTTGGCTCTGACAGCATTCACGGCTTGTGACGACTACCTGGATGTGAAGCCATCAAAAAGTACCAGTCTTACCATTGAGACCGGGGAACAGCTGAATGCCCTGCTGAACAGCTATACGACATACTATCTGGAGGAAAGTCCGTGGCTCATCAACGCCTCTGACGACCAACGATGCGATACCGAGATGTTTGAGATCACCGGATCGAGCGACTGTCCGGGCTACTCCACCACATCACTGAGCTATGCGCTGTGGGATACCGACATCATCCCCGAGTTGACCGACGAGAACTGGAAACACGAGTATCTCAAGATCTTCTATGCGAACACCATCCTCGAGAAGGCCGACAAGGTATCCGGACTCTCTTCACAGGAGCGCGATCAGTACAAGCGTGAGGCCCGCTTTATCCGCGCCATCAGCTCATGGTATCTCGCACAGGTATACTGTGAGCCCTATGTGCCGGGCAATGAGAACAAACAGGGTATCGTACTGAAGAGCTCTACGGACTTCGGTGAGTCGGTGAAGCGTGCCACCCTAAAGCAGACATACGACTTTATCGAGGCCGACCTGCAGGAGGCGCTGAAGATAGAGACGCCGTTCCAGAAGATCGGTACTACCAACCGCTGGAACTCCGTACGTGCCAACAAGGCAGCCGTCAACGGTTTTGCGGCACGTTTCTACCTGTATCTGAACGACTATGAGAAGGCGCTCAACTATGCCAATGCCGCACTGAACGCACATAACCAGTTGGTGGACTACAACACGGAGATGAAGGTGATGGACTCTCCGACGACCGTGACCATCAACGGAAAGAGTGAGACCATCATCCTGCCATACACTTACGAGGGTGGTGCCAACTCGGTGAATGAGCGAATGATGGAGTGGAAAGAGATGACCTACTTCCGTATGCAAGAGGATAATAACTGGTGGATGATGCCCAGCGAGTCGCTCTTAGCATTGTATGACAAGACATACGACCTGCGCTACAAGTATCACTTCATCCCGAACTACTCTTTCATCAATACCATTTCCACACCGCTGATGGGCTACGTATTCTGGTGGAAAGACAGGATCATCTCCGGTCCTACCACGGCCGAGATGCTGTTGACCAAGGCTGAGTGTGAGGCTCGTCTGAACAGGGTATCAGAGGCGATGACCACCGTCAACAAACTGCGTGCTGCCCGTATGGACAAGAATGCCCCTGCCAATGTGATCAACCTGTCGGCATCCAGCGCCGAGGACGCCGTGAAGAAGATCCTGGAGGAGCGTCGCCGTGAGATGCCTTTCGTACGCCGCTTCATGGATATCCGTCGTCTGAACTCCAATACGGAATCCTATGATGATGTAGGTGCATTGACAAAGTCGTTCTACGCCTTCTCGTTGACGAACATCGACAAGAACAGCAAGAAGACATACACGCTGGAGAAGAACTCCGACAAGTATGCCTGTCCGTTGCCAAAGACAGAATTCGAGGTGAGCGACTTCGTCATCGACCAGAATATCTATAAGTAAACATTAATAATCATCTCAAGGGGGACAGGGCCGCAAGCAGACCTGTCCCCCTATTTAAAAAACTTAAAACGAAATCGATGAAGAAATTTCTCCTCCCCCTTCTCCTCTGTATGCTTTGCGCATCGTGCAACAAAGATACCTTTACGATCAGCGGAAGATACACGGCCCCCGACGGCACGCCCCTCTATCTGGTGAACCTGAACAAGAAGGATACCCTCAGCACAACCAAGGTGAGGAATCATCAGTTTACCTTCAAAGGAAAACTGCAGGAGCCCTTCTATGCCTATGTAGGTCAGGGACGAGAACGAGTGAGGTTTATCCTGGAGCCCGGCAACGTCAAGGTAGATATCGACGAGCGCACCGAGCATGGCACACCCATGGTAGATGCCTATAATGCGTTTCACCGCAGCTACTACCGGATGGATGCCCTCCGTAAGACAGAGCGACAGGAGTTGACGAAGGAGAAGGAGCGACTCTCTGCGGAGGATTTCAACCGGCGATGGGAAGAGTTAGATACGAAATACCAGATGCTGCAAGGCGATATGGTTGACTCCATCGTAAGAGCCAACCCCGACAACCTACTGGGTGTCATGGCGCTCGATGACCTTGCATCACGGGATACGGCCCGATTTATGTCGTTGTATCGTATCATGTCACCCCAGATGCAGTCTACCAATATGCTGCAGGGTGACGCCAGGCATATCCGTTCACAGCAGCGCACCACGCAAGGCACTCCGTTTATCGACTACCTCGTGAAGGGCGGCAATCTCGACGGCAGTGATGTACGACTGTCTGACTATGTAGGCAAAGGGAAATATATCCTACTCGACCACTGGGCCTCCTGGTGCGGACCGTGTAAGGCAGAGATGCCTGCCATCAAGAAGGTGTGGGAGGACTTTGCCGGCGACCGCTTCGATGTGGTGAGCGTAGCTGTCAACGACAAGCGTGAGGATACCTTCCGGGCCCTGGAGCAGTTAGACATGCCCTGGCATCAGATCGTAGATGCCAAGAAGATCCCCGACTCTCTGTATCAGGTGAGGTATATCCCCCATATCATCCTCTTCGCCCCCGACGGCACCATCATCAAGCGCGGTCTGCGCGGCGAACAGATATATGCCACCATACAACAGTTGTTGAGAGAGGGGAAATAAAGTTGAAAGAGGTACGTGCCTTTAACTGTGTTGAAGGTACTCACGCTCGGAAATAAAAGAAAAACGCGTTTTTCTTTTGTATTTCGCTCGCTTATGCGTACCTTTGACTGCAAAGTAAAGATATGAATATGATGAACGAAAAGACAACACTTCCCGCAGAATGGGAACAGCAATGGGGCGTGATGCTGACATGGCCACATGCTAAGACCGACTGGCAACCGTACCTCGAGGAGATCACGGAGACATATATCGAGATGGCACGCGCCATCACCGACTATGAGGACCTGCTCATCGTAACACCCGAACCGGAAAAGGTAAAGGCATTACTGGCAGAGGAATGCTCCCTTGAGCATATCCACTTCCTGGAATGTGCTACCAACGATACCTGGGCACGTGATCATGGGTTTCTCACCCTCAACGACGGCACGATGCTCGACTTCTGCTTCAACGGTTGGGGAGAGAAATTCGAGGCAGGCCTTGACAACGATATCAACCGACAGATTTATCCCTTCTTACAAGAGCAGTACGCCAAGCAGGGTATAACGACCAACTATCAGCATCATCTCGACTTCGTATTAGAGGGCGGCAGCATAGAGAGTGACGGCAAGGGGACGATCTTCACCACCGCCGACTGTCTGTTGGCACCCCACCGCAACAACATGACGAAAGACCAGTTGGAGAAAGAACTGCTCAGCAGACTACATGCCAAACGGGTGTTGTGGATCAACAGCAAGCCCATGCCGGGTGATGATACCGACGGACATATCGATACCATGGTGCGCATCTGTCCTGACAACACGTTGTTATATAATGAGGATAAGACGTTGGAAGAGCAGTTGAAAGCATTCAAGACGAAAGAGGGTACGCCCTACCGACTGATGGCGCTGCCCCTGCCCGACCCTATCTATGGCGAAGAGGATGGAGAGACGGTCATGCTGCCTGCCACCTACGCCAACTTCCTCATCATCAACGGCGCCGTGCTGTTGCCTACCTACGGACAACCGATGAACGACATGCAGGCAGCGGATATCCTGCAAGAGGTGTTCCCCGACCGTGACATCATCCTCATCGACAGTCGTAGCATCATCAAGCAGCATGGAAGCATCCACTGTTGTACCATGCAGTTTCCTCAACTATAATTCTCGACACACATCCCCTCATTGCGGACTTGATCCCCTCATCCCGGACTTGATCCGGGATCTCCTGCGGATAACACGAATGAGATTCCGGCTCGGTGGCCGGAATGAGGCCGAAGGTCAATTATCGGAGCAGCGAGAGCCGACTTGATTCCCTCATTGCGGACTTGATCCGCAATCTGCTCCGGAATAATAAAAACACAGAGGGACCGAGATACAGAGGTAATCTTTAAATAATAAACTCTGTCACTCTGTGACTCTGTGTTGAGATGAGAGCCCCTCCTCTAACCCCTCCCCGATAGGGAGGGGGACTTAGACGTAAACGCAAGAGACCCCGGTCAAGCCCGGGATGAGGAAGAAGGAGAGATAGAAGCCCCCTCCCAGCCTCCCCCGAAAAGGGGGAGGGGATGCGCAGAGACATGATAGCCCGTAGGGCGTCAGAGTATAGGCGGGGGTGTCAACCCCCGTGATAATGTAGAGTTATGATTAGCCCCGTAGGGGCGACACAGCATAGGTGCGTCCATTCCCTCATTGCGGACTTGATCCGCAATCTGCCGTGGAATAATATAAACACAGAGGGACCGAGATACAGAGGTAATCTTTAAATAATAAACTCTGTCACTCTGTGACTCTGTGTTGATATGAGAGCCCCTCCCCTAACCCCTCCCCGATGGGAAGGAGAAAAGAATATCATCGCAAACCTTGCGGAGATTTGGTGTCGTAGAAAATCTTTCGTAACTTCGCAGGCAGAAAAAAGATAATCATGGATATAGAGAATAACATACCATTAGACTTCGAGGGAATGCCCGAAGACCACATGCAGAACATCATCAAGGTGATAGGTGTAGGCGGTGGTGGCTGTAATGCCGTAAAAAACATGTTCGACGAGGGAGTGGAAGGTGTCACCTTCGCTATCTGCAACACCGATAGCCAGGCCCTCTTCCGTTCACCGGTACCCGTGAAGATACAATTGGGTGAATCGGGTTTGGGAGCCGGGGCAAATCCTGAGTTAGGCCGTACCGAGGCGGAATACAACGTGGAGGATATCAGTCGTCTGCTGGATGATGGCACGAAGATGGTCTTTGTGACAGCAGGCATGGGCGGTGGCACAGGCACCGGAGCAGCACCCGTCATTGCCGGCATCTCCAAAGGAAAAGGAATCTTGACGGTGGGTGTTGTCACCATCCCCTTCTATTTCGAGAAGAAAAGGAAAATCATCAAGGCCCTGAAGGGTGTGGAAGAACTGCGTAAGAACGTGGATGCCCTGTTGATCGTCAACAACGAACGACTCTGTGACGTGTATGCCGACAGCGATGTCACGGTGAAGGAAGCATTCCAGCGTGCCGATAATATCCTGAAAGATGCCGTAAAAGGAATATCCGAGCTCATCACCGTATATAGCGAGGGAGGTATCAACCTCGACTTCCGTGATGTGGAGACCACGATGAAGAATGGCGGTGGTGCCATCATGGCCATGGGGCGCGCCAGTGGAGAGCATCGTGTGGAGAAGGCAATCATCAACGCGCTCGACTCTCCCCTGCTCTACGGTAATGATATCGGCAAGGCCAAACGTATCCTCTTTAATATCTACGCCAGTGAGGAGTCGCCTATCTTCGTCAGGGAGATGCAGGAGATCGATGATTTCTTTGATCAGTTGGATCCCAATATCGATGTAATCTGGGGTACTGCCATCGACGAGAGTCTGGGAGAGGATGCCAAGGTGACGATCCTCGCCACAGGACTGGAAGAAGACTGGCATCAGGAGAAGGAGGATGTAATCAGTGATGATGAGTATTTCGAAAGACTGATCCCGCTGTTGTATCGTCCGGTAAAAAAGGCTTCTTGGCAGATAACGAAGAAGACAGAAGAGGTGCAGGCTGCTCCTCAGGAAAAAGAACCTGTTCAACAAGAGGAGGTTCCCTTCACCATCACCCCCCAACCAGAACCTGCGCCCATGGAGGATACACCAGTAAAGGATGAGCCGCAACATCCTCATAAGGAGAAGAAGACGATGGTAGACCGGTGGAAGCAATGGATGCAGACGAAATTCGATGAATATACGCAAGAGGAGTGATGATAGTTTAGAGTTTAGAGTTAATAGTTAATAGTTTAGGGTTATGATTAGCCCCGTAGGGGCGGCATTTATAATGTCAACGGAAAGTAACATAGTAGAATTATCCGAGCAGTTGCGCACAATCATCAAACAGTTACGCAGCGAGGGGCGCAATGACCTTATTCTCAGTGCCCTGGGCGTACCGTTGTTGGAGGAACTGCGCATAGAGGCGGCACGCGGCAAACTGAGTCGGTTGCTCATCACCCACAACTGGCAGTTTATCCTCTTAGACTACGACCGCAAAGAGATAGAGATGCAACCCGTCCATAAAGCTGTCTACCTACTCTTCTTAGCCCATCCCGAAGGCATCGTCTTCAAACATCTCTCCGACTATCGCGAAGAACTGCTGCGCTACTACAAGGCCACGGCCCGATTCATGGAGATAGAGAAGATCGAAGAGAGTGTCGACCGACTGATCAACCCCCTGGATAACGCCATCAACGAGAAATGCTCACGCATCAAGAAGATCTTCTCCGAACTGATGGATGAGTACTCCGCCAGCTATTACATCATCAGCAGTCATACCCGCAAGCAAGTCACCGGATCCTCACGCATCTGGTATGAACGACTCAAGATCGTCACCCTGCCCCGCGAACTGGTGATGTTTGAATAGCAATAGCCTTCAGATTATTTGGTTGTTAGCGTCTTTTTTACTATTTTTGCAAGAACAAATTATTACGACAAGTTATGAGAAAACTCAACATCGGTATTATCCAGCAGCATAATACGGCAGACATTCATGACAATATGAAGCGTCTGGCAGAAGGCATCGCTCAGTTGGCACAGCAAGGAGCACAGTTGATCATCCTGCAAGAACTGCATAACTCCCTGTATTTCTGTCAGGAAGAGAATGTGGACTATTTCGACTTTGCCGAGCCGATACCCGGTCCTTCCACACAGTTCTATAGTGCGTTGGCTAAAGAACATGGAGTAGTGATCGTCACCTCACTCTTTGAAAAACGTGCGGCAGGACTCTATCACAACACAGCCGTAGTCATAGAGAAAGACGGCACGATAGCTGGCAAATACCGGAAGATGCACATCCCCGACGACCCAGCCTACTACGAGAAATTCTATTTCACCCCGGGCGATATCGGATTCCATCCTATCGACAGCAGCGTAGGGCGTTTGGGCGTGCAGGTATGTTGGGATCAGTGGTATCCCGAAGGAGCGCGACTCATGGCTATGCAGGGAGCAGAGCTGCTCATCTACCCAACTGCCATCGGTTATGCCACCAATGATGACGAGGCAGAACAGCAACGTCAGCGTGAGGCATGGACAACCGTGATGCGTGGTCATGCCGTGGCTAACGGGTTACCGGTCATTGCCGTCAACCGTGTTGGCTATGAGGAAGACCCCAGTCATCAGACAGAGGGTATCCAGTTCTGGGGCAGCAGTTTCGTAGCCGGTCCACAAGGAGAGATCCTCTATCGGGCCGCTGAAAAAGAAGAGGTAAAGACCATCATCACCATCGATATGGATCGCTGTGAGCAAGTACGCCGCTGGTGGCCCTTCTTGCGTGACCGGCGCATCGATGAATATGGAGATATCACAAGGCGGTTTATCGATTGATAAACCGCCTTTGTTATAAAATCATACAAGATTACTCCTCTTTCTTCTTACCAAACGAGGGATCTACCTTAATAAAATAGGTGACGATGAAGGTGACCACGCAGAGGATCATTACCAGGATGAAGAACGACTGGTAACCCATCACCTGCTGCAGTTTTCCTGACACCATGCCCGGCAGCATCATGGAGAGTGCCATGAAAGCGGTACACAGGGCGTAGTGACTGGTCTTGTACGGTCCCTGACTGAAATAAATAAGGTAGAGCATATACGCCGTGAATCCGAAGCCATAGCCAAACTGCTCGATGAAGATGCAGGCATTGATGAGGAAAAGATTCTCGGGCATGGCATAACTCAGGTAGATATATACCACGTCGGGCAGGGTGATGGCGCATACCATCGGCCACAGCCAGCGTTTCATACCGTCACGACCGGCTAATATTCCTCCGAGGATTCCTCCTAAGGTGAGTCCGATAACCCCCACGGTGCCTTGCACCAATCCATACTCCTGCGGTGACAAACCGAGTCCGCCGGTAGTACGACTATCCAACAGGAATAGTGGTGTGACCTTTGCCAACAGTCCTTCAGGCATACGATACAGCAGCATGAAGAGGATGGCAATCGCAATCTCTTTCTTTGGCAGTTTGGTAAAGAACGTCACCACGGTGTGCTTCAACTCACTCATCAGTTGATTGGCATTGAGATGTTCCAATCCTTTATCCTCCTGCGGACGGGGCAGGATAAAGCCATGCCACAGCCAAAGGGCGATGAAGAGACCGCATACACCATAGAATACCAGGCACCAGCTATATCCGATATTATAACGGAAGAGCACCTGAATATTACCGGCAATCATCACCAAAATGCCCTGTCCGAAGATTGTTGCCAGACGATAGAACGTGCTACGGATGCCTACAAACCATGCCTGGTCGTGCTCCTCCAATCCCAGCATGTAGAAGCCATCGGCAGCGATATCATGCGTGGCACTCGCAAAGGCCATGATCCAGAAAAAGAAGAGGGTAAACTGCAGCCAAGAGGAGGAAGGGATGGTAAAGGCCACGCCACCCAGGGCAGCACCCACCAACAACTGCATAGCCGTTATCCACCACCGTTTGGTCTTGATGACATCCACAAACGGACTCCACAGGGGTTTGATCACCCAAGGCAGATAAAGCCAGGAAGTGTATAGCGTGATATCAGCATTGCTGAGTCCTAACTGCTTGTACATCACCACAGATATCGTCATCACGATGACATAGGGCAGTCCCTCGGCAAAATACAGCGAGGGCACCCATGTCCAGGGGTTCTTATTTTTCATCGACAGTCTTGTTATAATAGTTTATTAATTTTCAATTGCCTACGGCGATTATCGTCACGATTCGGCATAGATTAAGCAAGCTTATCTCTGCACTCACTGCTCCGATAATTATCAATTCTCAATTATCAATTCTCAATTATTTATATATTTTCTTGATTTCCGCATGCTGATAATAGTGCAGCAGGATCTGCTCATAGCTATACCCCCGCTCACCCATCACGGCAGCACCTATCTGACAGAGTCCTACCCCATGTCCCCAGCCCTTGCCATGCAGAATAAACCGGTCGCCCTTCTTTTCCACATCGAAGGCGGAACTATAGAGATGGGTATCGCTCAGTGCACGACGGATCTCGAGTTCCTTACCGATGGTGAAAGTACGTTCCTTACCCACGATCTTCAGTTTCCAGATACGTCCGCTCTTACCTCTCTCCAAAGGAATCAGATCGAGGATTTCACCGAACGACATCTTCAGGCGCCGCTCAATAATATGACGCAATTCTTCTTCTGTGTAACTAACCGTCCACCGATAGAAATCAGCCGTCTCCTGGTCATAGTCGTTCAGCACCTGTCGTAAGATACGCTGATCATTGGTCTTACAGAAAGGATCACCACCACCGATAGCATCTCTGATCGAGACGAGATAAGGCTTCGGGGTATCCTCCCAGCAATACTGGAATTCCTCTGTCTCACCACCGCAACACTTCGAGAATCGGGCATCGCAGATCTCATCACCATACATCAGGATCTGTCCCTTGGTATCACGCACAGCCTGCACCACATGGATATTATTTGCCTTCGTGATACCTTGGTAACGCTGACAATGATCATCGGCACAAACATCAAAGATAGTGTGGTCATCACGGTCATACCACCGGATCAGTTCATCATCTTTCTTGATGAATGAGAAGAAGCCGTTCTCGCGCTGTCCCTGTTGACGGCGACGCTCCATCTGAGCCAGCAGCCAACTGCGGGAGATGACGGCATGTGCTTTCAGGAACTCTATGGATGAGGTGGCTTTCATCTCACTGGAGATCACACTGACAAGGTATTGTTCTACGGGCAACTCATTGATGGCACATATCTTATCAGCCTCAACCACCAGATGGAGCACACCCTGGAATGTCTGTGTCTCCTTACGCTCCCAGTGGAAGTTTACACCGATAGTCACATCTTGAATGGAGAACGAGGCATCATGATGGTCGGGTACAAAGCGCAGTTCCTGATAACGGTTGCCATTCCACAGGATACCACCCTCAGAGAAGGTCACCTGTTGGATTCCCTCGATAGAGGTACCCTTGGCCGTATACGACTTATTCAAAGAGAAGGTGATCTCTTCGGCCGATACGATACCAACGGCTACGATCGGTTCTTTCTTACCAGAGGATACTACCTTCTGTTTTTCCTGCAGTCCTTTGCTGTTACGTATCCGTTCTTCCACCTCCATTGCTTCCTCATCATCCAGACTCACCTCTTTCAGTATATCCACAGCCTGCTCGGGGGTAAGTCGTTCGAAATCTTCTTTACGCGGGGTGATGATAAGTCCTCCCATATCCAGTGCTCCCGGAGATACCAGCATCTGGTTATCACCTTCAGCAGTATAGCATGCCGGACGATGCTTCTTCCGCAGGAAGACAATCGTGATGAAAGCATCTTGTTGGCGCCATGCCAGGATGTTCATCATCGGCTCCGGCTCTGCCACTGGTAACGCCTGATAGATCTTTGTGAAAAGCTGTTTACCGGTTTTCTCCTCCTTACTCTTGATCACCAATACAGGAGCGGGATAGTCATTCAATCGGTAGATACCCTCTTCGTCATTCACCCGATAAACCTCTGTCAGATGGCGACTGAGCCGTTGCCATTGTTTCTGGATGGGCAGCACACCATTAGTACCTGCCTGGAAATGCAGATGGTCGGGGGCACTGGCTCCACAATGAGGACCGTTATAGAACACCATCAGTTCTGGATAGTTCTCCAACAGACGGTGCATCTCTACATAATGATCCATGATCCGCTGGGGCTGATGCTCCTGATGAGGAATAGTGAAATGTTCCGGCAGGATGGGGAACGGGTTGACTAACAGTTCATAATGTCCGTTGACCACCTTGGTCATCTGTGTTTCTGGACGGTTATGCGCACAGAGGAAACAAGGGCGCTCTGTAATGGTCTTCTTATCTATCTTAGCACCTGTAGAGACGATACGGGCAGGGTTATACTGCACCTGCAGCGTCATCTCTCCATAGAGCAGTTCTCGCACCTGCACCTGATGCAACTCCCGGTAGTGGTCTCTCGCCTCTGCCCATGTCTCCATCTGTCGGTTGAAGAAACGCGACAGACTATCGGTATGTTCCTTGTCTGCACGAACGAGATGCATCTGTTGACGAGCGATGATCTCCATGGTACGCAGACGATCCTTATACAGGTTATTGGCATTGATACGTTCTACCTACAAGGCTGCATCGCTATTGCCTCCCCAACGGCGACAGAGGTATAACTCATCGAAGATCCTGCCAATCTTATATCGCCGACTGAAGGCCAGTCCTAATGCATAATCCTCTCCATAACTGGTATTCGGGAACCATATCTGTCGGAGCAACGGGGTGAAGAAAGCCCTCGGCGCGCCCAAACCATTGATACGCAGGGCATTGTTCGGTCCGTTTTCTTCTGTCCACTCCGCATGAGCGATCAATCCCGGTGGTAGTGTCTTCAGTTCAAAGTCGCACATCCTATAACTGCCGATGATCATCGCTGCCTGCTGCTGATAGAAGGCATCCACGATCGTCTGCAGCGTATGGGGTGATGAGTAGAGGTCATCCGAATCGAGCTGTACGGCAAAGCGTCCGCAGTGCTCATCGTTGACAGCCATATTCCAACAGCCACCGATACCTAAGTCGTTACGCTCGGGTATGATATGTATCAGTCGGTTATCCTCCTGCTGCAAAGACTGGAGAATCTCTGTGGTCTTGTCTGTAGAGTGATTATCCACGACGATGACGTTATAGGGGAAGGTCGTCTTCTGTGACAACGCACTCTTCACGGCATCGGCAACTGTCTTCTCACGATTATAGACAGGGATGATCACCGATGCCTCGTTGGCAAAATCCTGTTCGGTGAAGTCGGGCACCTTGTAATCGCTCACATTCACGGTGGCGCCGATAGCCTGCAGATGTGCCGTAGCAACTTTCTCCATCTCTTTCTGCACCTCACGATTAGCCGGATTGACATAGTCGAACTGCTTCTCTCCACTGGCACGCAGGTCGCGCTCCTCTTCCGTATAGAGATATTCATTCAGGTGGAAGAGTGTGCCCTGTCGACTTAAAAACAGTCGTAAGGCATATAGACCGGCATATTGATAGTTGGTAGCCGGACTCTCCTCGGCCCACTGGTGAAGCAGAGAGGTACGTATCAGCAACAGACTGCCGAAATCGAAATCGTCACGGATACTGCCCAGTTGATAATCGATGACAGGATGTCTGACTACCTGTCCTTGTTCTACGGAATAACGGTCGCCATAAACCATGGCAGCCTGTGTATCCTCTGCCACACGCACCATTCTACGGGTAGTGTACAACCCTAAAGTTAAGGGCAAGTCCTTGGTATACAGCATGGTGTATGTAGCGGTAGCATGTTGGGCTATTGAGCGCATGGTAGCTTCCGACTGGATACGGTCCATACTGATAAACGTAATATCAGAAGGCTCTTCTTCTGGAAGAACATCCTCATTCACCAAGAGAAATATTCTGTTTATCATTCTTGCGCCACGCAACTGACTGAGCGTAGAACCGATCTCTTCAAGGTTGCGACAGGGCAAGAAACAATCGATCTTTTCTTTCATATCATTCTTTTATATTAGGTACAAAGGTAATGTAATTAGGTGAGAACGCCAAATAAATTTGTTTTTTCACCAGAATTTTTGTAACTTTGCTATTGGTAGCGAACTTACTCCGTCTCGGAAATGAATAAGAAAAACAAGTTTTCTTTTTGCATTTCACTCGACTTTTTGTAACTTTGGATAAGTTACAATGCACTCGGCATAAAAAATAAGTGAACTTATTTTGTTCTGCTCTCGTTTTTTTGTAACTTTGTCACCATGAATGAAAAGAAGACGCTGTTAGGACTGACGCTTGACGAACTGAAGACAGTGGCCAAGGACTTAGGGATGCCTGCCTTTACTGGTGGACAGATGGCGAAATGGCTCTATGTACAGAAGGTGACATCGATCGATGAGATGACGAATATCTCCAAGGCCAACCGTGAGAAACTGAAAGAGGAATATGTCATCGGTTGTATGCCCCCCGCTGACTGTCAGCGCTCTATAGACGGAACGATCAAATATCTCTTTCCTGCCGGCGGCAAATTCGTGGAGACGGTCTATATCCCTGATAAAGACCGCGCTACCCTCTGTGTATCCTGCCAGATAGGTTGTAAGATGAACTGTCTGTTTTGCCAAACCGGCAAACAGGGATTTGAAGGACAACTTACCGTGGCAGAGATACTCAATCAGATATACTCCTTACCCGAACGAGAGAAGTTGACCAACATCGTTTTTATGGGACAGGGAGAGCCCATGGACAATCTCGATGCCGTACTTAGGGCAACAGAGATACTGACATCCGCCGATGGTTTTGCCTGGAGTCCGCGACGTATCACGGTCAGCAGTGTAGGTGTGAAAAACAAACTCAAGCGTTTCCTCGATGAGAGTGAATGCCATGTAGCCATCTCCCTACATGCCCCACTCCATGAACTGCGTGCCCAACTGATGCCTGCAGAAAAGGGAATGCCCATCACAGAGGTGGTCGACCTGCTGCGGCAATACGATTTCGCACACCAGCGCCGTCTGTCGTTCGAATATATTGTATTCCAAGGGGTTAACGACACGAAGGCACATGCCAAGGAGATTCTCCGACTGTTGCAGGGACTCGACTGTCGTATCAACCTGATTCGTTTCCATCAGATCCCCGACGTACCCCTCAAGGGGGTTGACGACAGGAAGATGGAAGAACTTCGCGACTACCTCACCGGTCATGGCATCTTCACCACCATACGCGCCAGCAGAGGACAGGATATCTATGCGGCCTGCGGTCTGCTGAATACGAAATATAAAGAGGCGCATTCCTAAGAGCCTCTCTGAAGAAACATCCTGCGGCACACCGTTGCCGTACTATATATTCTCACTTATAAATATTACATTATGAGTTATAACAAGATTCGCGTGGCAATCACGCACGGAGATACAAACAGTATCAACTATGAGCTTCTGTTCAAGGCTTTCTCAGAGCCAGCCATGACAGAACTGTTCACACCCATTATCTACGGATCACCCAAGATCGTATCCTACTATCGCAACGTGCTCAACACCCCCACTAACTTCGTCACCATCAACAAGGCCGAGGATGCTTACGAAGGAAAGGTGAATCTGCTTTCAGCCGTCGACGAGGAGATTAAAATTGAGATGGGAAAGTCTACAGCCGACTCATCCAAGGCTGCATGGAAAGCATTATTACGGGCTATGAACGATTACAAGAAGGGACTGTTCGATGTCTTGGTCACCCTTCCTCTCAATACGGATATCAAACCGAATGACAAATTCCAGTACGACAGTCAGATGGCATTCATCAGCAGTCAAGTACAGGAGAAATCTCAGCCGATGACCATGTTGGTCAATGAACAACTGCGTATTGCCTTGGCTACCACGCAGTTGCCTATCAAGGACGTACCCGCCGCCATCACCAAAGAACTGATCGTCAACAAGGCGACAACCCTATGGAAATCGCTCAAACGCGACTACATGCTCACCAACCCACGCATTGCCGTGTTGGCACTGAACCCCGACAGCAATCAAGGACAAGAAGAGACAGACTGTATCATCCCTGCCATACAAGAGATGAATGAGGCAGGAAGACAGGTGTTCGGTCCCTACCCTGCCGAGACCTTCTTCGGCAAAGAACTCTTCTCTGCCTTCGATGGTATCTTAGCGATGTACAACGATCAGGGGTGGGCTCCCTTCAAGACTATCGACACCGGTGAGGGTGTGAGATATATCGCAGGATTGCCTATCGTATGTGCCGCCCCACTCCACGGTGTGGAATACGACGAAGCAGGCAAAGATCTCGCTGACCCCTTATCACTGCGTCACGCTATCTACCTGGCCATAGACATCTTCCGTCATCGGCAAGACTACGACGAAGCTACTCGTAACCCACTGCCAAAACTCTATCACGAGAAGAAAGACGACAGCGAGAAGGTGAGATTCACCATCCCCAAATCAAAGCACGAACAGAAGAACGAAGAATGAAAAAGAAATACCAAAACGGTTTCTTTATCTTCGGCATCGCTGTGCTCATCATCATGGTGACACAGCTTGACTTCCGCGAGGCATGGCAAGGACTGCGCAGGGCCGGATACTGGTTCTTCGCAGTCATCGCCCTGTGGGGAGTACTCTATATCTTCAACACAAAAGCATGGATGATCATCATACGCAGTCTGCAGAAAGATACGACAGACAAGCCTATCTCCTTCTGGTGGTTGTATAAGATGACCATCTCTGGCTTTGCACTCAACTACGCCACGCCTGGCGGACTGATGGGTGGAGAGCCCTACCGTATCCTGGCCTTATCACCCAAGATAGGCACAGAGAAAGCCACGGCATCGGTCATCCTCTATGTGATGACGCATATCTATAGTCATATCTGGTTCTGGCTCTTGTCGGTCTTCCTCTATGTGATCACCCAACCAGTCAATGTGTTCATGGGCATGATACTTACTGCTGTTACGGTGTTCTGCCTGTTTTGTATATGGTTCTTTAACAAGGCATACCGCAACGGTCTTGCCATGCCGGTCATGAAGATACTGCAACACCTGCCTGGTCTTAAGAAATGGGCACACTCACTGATGGAGAAAAATATCGACCGTATCCGCCTCATCGATCAGCATACCACCATCCTGCGACAGCAAAAACCCATCCGATATCTCGGGGCAATACTGGTGGAACTGTTCACCCGCTTTGCCTCGGCACTGGAGATCATGTTCGTGTTACTGCTGATCATGCCCGACGTCAACTATATTCAGTGTGTGCTCATCCTTGCCTTTACCTCACTCTTTGCCAATATGCTCTTCTTCATGCCCCTGCAACTGGGCGGTCGAGAGGGTGGATTCCTCATGTCGGTCAACGGATTGGGCATGTCGGCAAGCGCGGGAATATTTGTGGCGCTGATCATCAGAATACGTGAACTGATATGGACGGCTATCGGTCTTTTACTCATCAAACTGGAGAAGAAAAGTAAATAATCTCAAAAAAACTGCCAAAATTGCAGAGATTCCAAATAAATTATGTAATTTTGTCACCCCAATGAATACCAGTGAATTGCAAAAAATCAAACAGCGGTACAATATCGTTGGTAACAACAACGATCTGAACCGTGCCTTGGATGTGGCCTTACAGGTGGCACCCACTGATCTTAGTGTACTCATCGTTGGTGAAAGTGGTGTAGGAAAAGAGATCATCCCACGTGTCATTCACGACAATTCACCACGCCGCAGAGAGAAGTATTTTGCAATCAACTGTGGAGCCATTCCTGAAGGTACTATCGACAGTGAGCTGTTCGGTCATGAGAAAGGCTCATATACCGGTGCCGTCGGAGAAAGCGAGGGATATTTCGGTGTAGGCAACAAAGGAACGATCTTCCTCGATGAGGTTGGTGAACTGCCCTTAGCGACACAAGCCCGTCTGCTACGTGTACTGGAGACCGGTGAGTATATCCGTGTGGGAGGCACCAAGGTGATGAAGACCGATGTGCGCATCGTCGCCGCAACAAATGTAAACATGCAGAAGGCAATCAGTGAGGGAAGGTTTCGTGAAGACCTCTACTATCGTCTGAATACCATCCCCATACAGATGCCGCCACTCCGTGAGCGTGGAGAAGACATCATCCTGCTGTTCCGCCTCTTTGCCATGCAGATGGCAGAGAAATACCGTCTGCCGCGCATCACGCTCACCGAAGACGCCAAGCAGATCATGCTCCATTACAAATGGCCGGGCAATGTGCGACAACTGAAGAACATCACCGAACAGATGTCGGTACTCAGTCAGGAGCGTGTGATCACCCCGGAATTACTCCGGGAGTTTATCCCGCAGGATACGGAGAGCACGATGCTTACCACCATCTCTCATGGAGGCAGCCACTCTTACGAGAACGAGCGCGAGATCCTGTATAAGATCCTCTACGAACTGCGTGGAAACGTGAGTGACCTGAAGCGCGACATGAACAGTCTCAGGAAACAACTCGACGAGGCTCGTGAGCGACAGCTCTTCACCTCACAGGCAGTACCTGCTGTCATCAAGACAGAGACACCGCGCCCTGTCACCACCGTACAAGATGCCGAAGCAGAGGAGATCTCTGATATGGAGACACTCAACCTCGATGATATCGGGCGCCAGATGATTGAGAAAGCCCTCGACCGTAACAACGGTAACCGTAAGAAAGCGGCGCAGGAGCTGGGCATCAGCGACCGCACCCTATACCGCAGAATCAAACAGTTTGGTCTGGATAAAAAAAATCATGAATAAGATAAACAGACATCTCTCATATGTCGTCATACTCGTTTTATCAGTGATGACCATAGCCTGCTCCGTATCCTATAAGTTCAACGGAGCAAGTATCGACTATAGCAAGACGAAGACCATCACCATCGCCGACTTCCCCATCCGTTCTAACTACGTCTGGGGACCGATGGCCAGTATCTTCAACAACGAGTTGAAAGATATGTTCTCTAGTCATACCAAACTGACACAGGTAAAGCGCAACGGCGACCTGATCATCGAGGGAGAGATCACCCAGTATCAGCAACGTAACAAATCGGTTACCGCCGAGGGATACTCCGCACAGACAGAGTTGTCGATGACCGTCAACGTACGGTTCACCAATAATATCAACCACCAGGAAGATTTCGAAAAGCAGTTCACCGCCACATCCACCTACGAGACGACGCAGAGTCTGAACAGCGTACAGGAAGAGTTGGTAACACAGATGGCAAAGGATATTGTTGACCAGATCTTCAACGCAACGGTGGCCAACTGGTAAAAAGAGCAGACCGTATGGATTTAGTACATCTCATCAAGCACCCCGAACAGATGGACAAGGAGACACTCTATGAGTTGCGCTCCCTGTTGGCACTCTATCCATACTATCAGACAGCACGCATCCTGATGCTGCAAAACCTCTTCCTGCTCCACGACCCTACCTTCGACGAAGAACTGCGGCGTGCCTCTATCTATATCACCGACAGGAAGATCCTCTTCCAGATGATCGAGGCCGCACACTATCGTCTGCGTAATCTGACGAAAGAGAAGAAACCGGCTGAGAAGACCGATCATGAGCCCAACCGCACAGTCAACCTCATCGATCAGTTCCTGGAGACTATCCCTATAGAGAAACCCAAGGAGAAGCGCAAGCCCACACCCGCCGATGCAGCGGTCGACTATGTCGCTTATCTGCTTGAGACGGAAAGTGAGATGGAAGAGTCTGCAGAAGAACCCATGATGAAAGGTCAGGAGCTCATTGATAATTTCATAAATAATGACAAAGGGAAGATCGAACTGAAAGAAATTCCCGAATATCTGCCTGAGATTGACAATGAGACAGAAAATGATGGAAAATCGGAAGAAGAAGGCTATTTTACCGAGACTTTAGCCCGAATTTACATCAAACAAGGCAAATATTCGAAGGCTTTGGAAATTATTAAGCGTTTAAATTTGAATTATCCAAAAAAAAATGCTTACTTTGCAGACCAAATTCGATTTTTA
>CADBSW010000149.1 GCA_902797505.1 uncultured Prevotellaceae bacterium
CTTACGTTTTTTCATCTGTTCTGTCGTTAATGGGTTTGATGCCTCAAAGGTACGAAGATATTTGAAAATACTAGACCTGCTCAAACCGGTTTTTTCCATTACAACGGATAAAGGCAGATTCAATGAACGGTAAAGAGAATAAACTTCTTCCTCAAGACGAATCCTGTTCAGCGAGGAACGATACAAATCTTTCTTTTCTTTCATCTTTTTGAATAATAAAGGTGTCAACCTTATCTACAAAAAGACAAGTTATTAAGGCGATGGCGTTTTGTTATCAGTCGATCTGTGCCAAGGCCTGACGGATATCATCCAGGATATCCTCCACATCCTCGATACCTATTGACAGACGGATCAGATCAGGGGCAACGCCAGCCTCCAGGAGCTGCTCCTCGCTCAGTTGTCGGTGAGTATGACTGGCGGGATGCAGGATGCAGGTGCGGGCATCGGCCACGTGGGTGACGATGCAGATCAACTTCAGCGCATCCATAAACTTAATGGTGGTTTCGCGGGTGCCCTTCAGTCCGAAGGCCATCACGCCGCATGAGCCATTGGGAAGATACTTCTGTGCCAGGGCATAGTTCTTGTCATCCTTCAGTCCACTGTAATGTACCCATGCCACATGGGGATCGTCGTGCAGGAACTCGGCTACCTTCTGCGCGTTCTTACAATGCTGCGGCATGCGCAGATGGAGGGTCTCTAGTCCGAGGTTCAGCAGGAAGGAGTTCTGCGGAGCGGGTATACTGCCTAAGTCGCGCATCAGCTGACTCACCAGTTTGGTGCAGTAAGCCATCTTCCCGAAGCTCTTCGTGTAGGTCAGTCCGTGATAACTCTCATCGGGCGTTGTCAGTCCGGGGAATTTCTCAGCATATGCCTCCCAGTCGAAGTTGCCGCTGTCTACGACACATCCGCCCACCTGTGTGGCATGTCCGTCCATATATTTCGTGGTGGAGTGGGTGACGATGTCGCATCCCCATTCGAACGGACGACAGTTGATCGGTGTGGCAAAGGTATTGTCTACGATGAGTGGCACCCCGTTCTTATGGGCTATACGGGCGAACTTCTCGATATCCAGCACGTTACAACCGGGGTTGGTGATGGTCTCTCCGAAGAGCACTTTCGTGTTGGGGCGGAAGGCTTTCTGGATCTCCTCCTCGCTGGCTTCGGGATTGACGAATGTACATTCGATGCCCAGTTTCTTGAGCGTCACGCCAAACAGGTTGTACGTGCCACCGTAGATCTCGTTACTGGTCACGATATGATCGCCGGCCTCACAGATGTTGAAGATGGCGTAGAAGTTGGCTGCCTGGCCCGAAGAGGTGAGCACGGCACCCACACCTCCTTCGAGGGCGGCTATCTTCTTGGCTACCGCATCGTTGGTGGGGTTCTGCAGACGGGTATAGAAATAGCCCTCTTTCTTCAAGTCGAAGAGCATGGCCATCTCATCACTGTCGTCGTATTTGAAAGTGGTACTCTGAATGATCGGTAATACGCGCGGGTCGCCGTTCTTCGGCTCCCATCCGGCTTGCACGCACAGCGTTGCCGGTTTGAGGTTCTTCTTCATATATCGGGTCTTTTATTTAAAACTTCCTTTTCGGTTTGCAAAAGTAAAGAAAAAGAACTGAGTAGACAAATATTTAAAATGTTTTTAGGTGATTATTGCGTTTTAATGATGATTTATAAGTGGTTATTTGCACTTTTGGAGTGTTTTATTTCCGTGTTTCTGCTTTTTTTTGTACTTTTGACGCATAAACAGAATCAGAACACACTTAGGTAAAAGAATTATATGAATAACGACATCCCGCAGCAATGGAATAAGTTTATATTAAAAGATGTGTCTTTCGTCAATCTGATGACGCACCGTATCTTCCAGGTGCTCATCGTGGCCAACCCCTACGATGCCTTTATGTTGGAGGACGATGGACGTGTGGATGAGAAGATCTTCAATGAATATACCGAACTCGGATTGCGCTATCCGCCGTCGTTCACGCAGGTATCCACCACCGATGAGGCTGCCGAGGTGCTCCGCGAGAAAAGCATCGACCTGGTGATGTGTATGCCCGGCAACGCTGACAATGATGCCTTTGACGTGGCACGCGATATCAAGGCCCACTTCCCCGAGATACCCATCGTGGTGCTCACGCCCTTCTCTCACGGTATCACCCGAAGGATGGAGAACGAGGATATGAGCATCTTCGACTATGTCTTCAGTTGGTTGGGCAATACGAACCTCATCCTCTCGATCATCAAGCTGATTGAGGATAAGATGAACCTCGAGCACGATATCCATGAGGCGGGTGTGCAGATCATTCTCCTGGTGGAGGATAATATCCGTTTCTATTCGTCGGTATTGCCCAATCTGTACAGTTATATCCTGGCCCAGAGTCAGCGTTTTGCCACAGAGGCCCTGAACCCCCACAGTGCCACCTTGCGTATGCGTGGTCGCCCCAAGGTGGTGCTTGCCCGTAACTACGAAGAGGCATGGGAGGTATACGACAAGTATCATGACAATATATTAGGTGTGATCAGCGACTGTCGGTTCCCTATCGAGGCGGTGGGCAGCAGGCCCTCGGGCAGTGTGGGCGTAGAGAAAGACGCTGAGGCCGGACTGAAACTTTTCCATGCCATCCGTGCCCGTGATCCCTATATCCCGTTGATCCTGCAGAGCAGTGAGAGTGCCAATCGGGAGAAGGCGAAGCAGTATGGGTATAAGTTTGTGGACAAGAACAGCAAGAAGATGAATATCGACTTGCGTAAGTTGTTGGAGGAGCACATGGGCTTCGGCGACTTTATCTTCCGTGACCCGAAGACCCATGAGGAGATCACCCGTATCCGTAACCTCAAGGAGTTGCAGGATAATATCTTCCTGATACCTTACGATTCGATGCTCTATCATATCTCCCGCAACCACATGAGTCGCTGGTTGTGTGCCCGGGCGATCTTCCCCGTGTCGGCATTCCTCAAGACCGTGACCTGGGAGAAACTGAAGGATGTGGATGCCCACCGTAAGATTATCTTCGACGCCATCGTACAATACCGAAGGATGAAGAATATCGGTGTGGTGGCCCTTTTCCGCAGGGATCAGTTCGACTCCTACAGTCATTTCGCCCGTATCGGTGACGGTTCGTTGGGAGGAAAGGGCAGAGGCCTGGCGTTCTTGGATAATATCATCAAGCGTCACCCCGAGTTCAACGAGTTTGAGAATGTCAAGGTGAGCATCCCCAAGACGGTCGTCTTGTGTACCGATGTCTTCGACGAGTTCATGGAGAGTAACAACCTCTACCAGATTGCGTTGAGCGATGCCCCCGATGAGACGATCCTGAGGCACTTCCTCAGGGCACAGTTGCCGGATAAGTATATAGCCGACTTCTTCACGTTCTTCGAGGCCACCCGCTTTCCGATAGCCATCCGAAGCAGTTCGTTGTTGGAGGATTCCCATTACCAGCCCTTTGCCGGTATCTACAGCACCTATATGATCCCTTATCTGGATGACAAATACCAGATGCTGCAGATGCTTGCGGCCGCCATCAAGAGTGTGTATGCCTCGGTGTATTACAAAGACTCGAAGATGTATATGACGGCCACGAGCAATGTCATCGATCAGGAGAAGATGGCGGTGATCTTACAGGAGGTGGTGGGTAAGCGCTATGGCGACCGCTACTATCCTAATGTGAGTGGTGTGATCCGCTCGATCAACTACTATCCGATAGAGGACGAGAAGGCCGAGGAGGGTGTTGCCAGCTTAGCCCTCGGATTAGGAAAGTATATCGTGGATGGAGGACAGACCTTGCGCATGAGTCCGTATCACCCCGAGAAGATCCTGCAGTTGAGTGAGATGGAGTTGGCCTTGCGCGAGACCCAGACCCATTTCTATGCCCTCGATATGAGTCATGTGTCGGATGATTTCAAGGTGGACGATGGCTTCAACATCAAGAAACTGCGTGTCAAAGAGGCTGACAAGGATGGTTCGCTGCGATATATCAGCAGTACGTATGACCCTGTGGACCAGATCATCCGTGACGGTTACTACGAGGGTGGCAGGAAGATCATCTCTCTGTGTGGTCTCTTCCAGCATGGCATCCTGCCCTTCCCCCAACTGCTGCAGATGAGTATGCGATACGGAGAGGAAGGAATGCGGCGCCCGGTAGAGATCGAGTTGGCATGTAATGTCAACGACGACCGCACGGGAGAGTTCTACCTCTTGCAGATCCGACCGATCGTTGACAGCAAACAGGTGCTTGATCAGGACCTCTCGAAGATCAATGATGACCACTGTCTGTTGCGTGCCTACCATTCCTTAGGTCATGGTATCAGCGATGATATCACCGATGTGGTGTATGTCAAGACCGACGATCACTTCTCTGCGGCTAATAATGTCACGATTGCAGAACAGATTGAGCGCATCAACCGACGGTTCCTGGAAGAGGGGAGGAACTATATCCTTATCGGACCGGGGCGCTGGGGATCCAGCGATTACTGGTTGGGCATCCCCGTGAAGTGGTCGCATATCTCTGCCGCCCGTGTCATCGTGGAGGCCGGATTGGAGAACTACCGTATCGATCCCAGTCAGGGCACGCACTTCTTCCAGAATCTCACCTCCTTCGGTGTGGGGTATTTCACCATCAATCCGTACAACAACGACGGCATCTTCCGGAAGGATATCCTGGATGCGATGCCAGCCGTGGAGGAGACGGAGTATGTGCGCCACGTGCGTTTCGATACGCCGGTAACCATCATGATGGATGGCATGAAACAAGAGGGTGTCGTGCTTTTGCCGGGTAAAGAATAGTTTTAAATCATCCCTATAAGGCATTTTTTTTCAAAAAAATGTTTGAACATATTGGATTTTTCTATATATTTGCAAAAGATATTTTAACTTAAAATTGTGATTTTATGAAAAAGTATTTAGCAGAAA